>CADBOC010000210.1 GCA_902796175.1 Oscillospiraceae bacterium
AAGAGAAGAAGCGGGGGTTGGCAGGGAAGAGATGAACCGCGAAGAGAGAAACCGGGCTTCACGCGAAGAGATAAACCGGGCTTCATCCCTATTGCAATCCTTCGAATTCCATGGTATAATAACATAATTCTTTCAATAAGATAGTATCGGCAAAGGTCGTGTGGAAATAAATGGATAAAAAACTGGAACAGATCCTGCCGCTGGTACAGAAACCGGCGCGCTATACGGGCGGTGAGCTCAACAGCGTAATCAAAGACCCTGCGGCGGTCGATATCCGCATGGCGTTCTGCTTCCCGGATTCCTATGAGATCGGTATGTCGCATCTCGGCATCAAGATCCTGTATTCGCTTGCGAACGCGCGGGAGGATACCTGGTGCGAACGGGTGTTCGCGCCGTGGCCCGATATGGAGGAGCAGATGCGCGCGAACGGCATTCCGCTTTACGCGCTTGAAAGCGGCGATCCGATCCGGGATTTTGACGTGATCGCCTTTACGCTGCAGTACGAGCTGTGCTATACGAACGTGCTGAATATGCTCGATCTCGCGGGGCTGCCGGTGCTCAGCAGCGAACGGACCTCTCTCTCCCCGATCGTGATCGGCGGCGGGCCCTGCGCGTGCAACCCCGAGCCGGTCGCGGCGTTCTTCGACCTGTTCAGCATCGGCGAGGGGGAAGAGGTGAACAACGAGATCCTCGACCTGTATAAAGCCTGCAAGCAACGCGGCGCGGATAAGGCGGAGTTCCTGCGCCTCGCGGCCCGCATCCCCGGCGTATACGTCCCCTCGCTCTATGACGTTTCTTATAACGAAGACGGCACGGTGAACGCGGTCGCGCCGCTTGACGGCGCGCCTGAAAAGATCGTGAAACGCGTGATACGAGACCTCGATCACGTTTTTTACCCCGATTCCTTCGTCGTGCCGTTTATCGACGTGGTGCACGACCGCGTCACGCACGAGATCTTTCGCGGCTGCATCCGCGGCTGCCGTTTTTGTCAGGCGTGCTTCTTAACGCGGCCGATCCGGGAGAAAAGCCCGGAGGTGATCAGCGAACAGTGCAAAAAGCTCTGCGACGCGACGGGCTACGACGAGATCTCGCTGTGTTCTCTTTCAAGCAGCGACTATTCCCGCATCGAGGAGCTGCTCGAAGAGCTGCTCGAATGGACGCCCGGCGAAAAGGTGAACGTGGCGCTGCCGAGCCTGCGTGTGGATAATTTTTCGGATTCGCTGCTGCAAAAACTGAAAAGCGTGCGCCGTTCCGGCCTTACCTTCGCGCCGGAGGCCGGCACCCAGCGCATGCGCGACGTGATCAACAAAAACGTAACAGAGGAAGAGATGATAGAGACCGCCCGCATCGCGTTCCAGGGCGGCTACACCGCGGTAAAGCTCTATTTTATGCTGGGGCTGCCCACCGAGACCGATGAGGACGTGGAAGGGATCGGCGCGCTTGCCAAAAAGGTCGTGGATGAGTTTTACCGCAATCCTGACCGCCCGAAGGGGAAGGGCGTTACCGTCAGCGTGTCGGCCTCGAGCTTTGTACCGAAGCCTTTTACGCCCTTTCAGTGGGCCCCGCAGGCGACGCCGGAGCAGCTGCGGCACAAGCAGGCGCATCTCAAAGAGACGCTGCCCAGCAAAAAGATCAACGTCAGCTTTCATGAGATCGACGTCAGCTTTCTGGAGGCGGTCTTCGCCCGCGGCGACCGGCGGCTTTCCCGGGTGCTGCTCGAAGCGTGGAAGCGCGGCTGCAAATTCGACAGCTGGGGCGAGCAGTTCCGCTTTGACGTCTGGATGCAGTGCTTTGAGGCGCTGGGGCTCGACCCCGCTTTTTACGCGAACCGTGAACGCCCCTACGGCGAGGTGCTGCCCTGGGATCACCTCGACTACGGCGTGAGCAAGGCGTTTTTGCGCAGAGAGAACGAAAAAGCGAAGCGCGCCGAGACCACGGCCCACTGCCGGGCGCAGTGCGCGGGCTGCGGCGCGAGCAAACTCAACGGAGGGCACTGCGATGTATGAGATCCGCCTCTGGCTTTCGAAACGCGGCAGGATCCGCTTTGTGTCGCACCTTGACATGTTCCGCACCATGCAGCGGGCGGTGCGCAGAGCCGGCATTCCGCTCTGGTATACCGAGGGCTTTAACCCCCATCCCTATATCTCCTTTCTGCTGGCGCTGTCTCTGACCGTTGAAAGCGACGGCGAACCCGTGGATATCCGCCTCACAGAGCCCATGGAGCCGGCCGAGATCATGGATCGACTGAACGCCGTGTTTCCGGAGGGGCTTCGCTGCGAGGCGGCCCAGCCGCCCGTGTGCAAGCCGGCCGAGATCGCCTTTGCGGATTACCGCGTGCTGCTGGACCCCGCCGCGATCAGCGAAGCCCAGCTCAGAGAAGCGCTCGAGAGCGGGGAGCTTACCTGTGAAAAAAGCGGCAAGAAGAACGGGCGCAAGGTCGTGAAGACCGTGAACGTTTCGGAGATGATCAAAGCTTTTACCGTTTCCGCCGAAGGGGATGCGATCGTGCTTACCGTTACGCTGCCCGCCGGCAGCGTAACGAATCTGAATCCCCTGCAGCTGCTCGAGGGCGTGAGCGGCCGGCTCGGCCGCGCCGTGCCGGTGATCTGTTCAAGGCGGCTCAGGCTGCTCAGGGCGGATCTGACCGAATTCCGATGAGGGAAGGATCATGAAAAAAGGACTTGTTTTTGCCGGCGGCGGCTCAAAGGGCGCGTACCAGATCGGCGCGTGGAAGGCGCTGGAGGAGCTCGGCGAACGCTTTGACGTCGCGACCGGCACCTCCATCGGCTCCATCAACGCCATGCTCTACGTACAGAACGGATTCGACGCCGCCTATGAGATGTGGCAGCGCGTTCGCGCCGAAAACATCATGACCCACGGCGTGAACCTCGACCGCTCTGTCGAGGCGATGTATAAGCAGCGGGAGCAGCTGTTTCCGTTTATCAAAAACTACGTCGCCTCCAAGGGGGCGGACGTGCGTCCGTTCCATGAGATACTCAGCCGCCATTTTGACCCGGACCGGTTCTTTTCGTCCCCGATCGATTACGCGCTGATCACCGTGAAATTCCCGAGCTTTACGCCGGTGGAGAAAACAAAGCGGGATCTGCTCCCGTACGGGGCGAACGCGTGGCAGTGGCTCGCGGCCTCCGGCGCCGCCTTTCCCGTGTTCCCGGTGATGAAGATCGACGGGGAGGACTATGTGGACGGCGGGTATTACGACAATATCCCGATCGCCTCCGCTTTCAAGCTCGGCGCGGAGGAGGTCGTGGTGCTGGATCTGAAGACCGAGAAGAACCACGAGGGCTATGTGCATCACCCGCGCGTGCGCTATATCAAACCCACGCGCGATCTCGGCACATTCCTGAATTTTGACCGCAAGGCGCTGGATTTTTCCATCAGCCTCGGGTATTACGATACCATGAAATCCTACGGCGTGCTGCTGGGGGATGACTTCACCTTCTCTTATCCGCTGGAACGTCTTTCGCAGCTCAAAGAGATCTCGAGAGGCTTTCTGACGCTCTTAACAGTCTCGGAGGCCCGCTTCGATTTTTCAAAGAGCGTAAAGCTGCACCGGGTGAATAAACTCCACGGCAGCACCACCATCCTTTCGCAGCGGCTTGAGGAGGACCACCCGGACGATACCGATCTCTTTCTCTCGGCGCTTGAGGGCATGATGGATTGCCTCGGCTATCTGCCCGGCGAGGTCTACGATCTGCAGGAGCTGTTTTTCCGCCTGAAGGTGGAGGCGGACAGCCTCTACCCCATGCTTGATCAGGGATCTGCAGAGGAGATCTTCGCCCGCGTGCGCGGCTTTGTGCAGGCCCGCGCGCCCGAGAAAAATCCGTATATAAAACGTCTGGAGGAGGACAGATGGCTGCTGATCCTTACCTCCCTGCTTCAGACCCTGCAAAGGGCCGGCAACAGCGCCCTGTAACGCGGCTTTGCCGCAAGTGAAAAATGAAAAGGGAAGCGTTAACTCCACTCTCCGCTCTCCAAACTCCACACTCCGCAAAAGGGGGTCCGGTAACAGTATGGTTGCCCGCGTGAACAGCATGGGCATCTTCGGGATGCAGAGCTTTATGGTTGCCGTGGAGGCAGATCTCTCCGGCACCAAGTATAAATTCGATCTGGTCGGTTTGCCTGATACGGCGGTGAACGAGGCGCGTGAGCGCGTGATCGCCGCCGTGCGCAATTCGGGCTATCAGTTTCCGTATATCCATATCACCGTGAACCTTGCGCCGGCGGACGTGCGCAAGGAGGGATCGGTCTACGATCTGCCGATCCTGATCGCGATCCTGCTCGGCGGCAGGCAGCTGAACGTTGATCTGTCTGATTGCGCCTTTATCGGCGAATTGTCCCTTGCGGGCGAGGTGCGGCAGGTGAACGGCGTGCTGCCGATGGTGATCGAGGCGATGCACGCAGGCGTCAAACGCGTCTTTGTGCCCGCCGAAAACGCGGCGGAGGCTTCGCCCGTGCGCGGCGTAGAGGTCTACGGTGTGAAAAACCTGCGGCAGCTGCTGGCGTTCCTGACCGGCGGCGAGGCGCCGGAGGACGCGCCTCCCCTGGCCCCGACCCCGCCCTTCGAGTTCCGGCAGGGCGTTTTGCCCGAATGGCAGCCGGATTTCGCGGACGTGCGCGGTCAGCAGACCGCAAAACGCGCGCTGGAGGTAGCGGCCGCCGGGGGACACAATCTGCTGATGGTCGGTCCGCCCGGCTCCGGCAAGAGCATGCTGGCGAAGCGCCTGCCCTCTATTCTGCCGGATCTTACCTTTGCCGAGGCGCTCGAGATCTCAAAGATCTATTCCGTGGCGGGGCTGCTCGGCCGCGAAAACGGCCTTGTGACCGTCCGCCCCTTCCGTTCGCCGCACCACACCGTTTCAACGGTGGCGCTCTCGGGCGGCGGCACGGTCCCGCACCCGGGCGAGATCTCGCTGGCGCACCACGGCGTTCTGTTTCTCGACGAGCTGCCGGAGTTTTCACGGCCGTCGATGGAGACCCTTCGTCAGCCGCTGGAGGACGGCCGCGTCACCATCTCGCGCGTCGCGGGCACGCTTACCTACCCGTGCGAGCTCATGCTGGTAGCCGCGATGAACCCCTGCCCCTGCGGCTATCTGGGGCACCCGACAAAAAAATGCACCTGCCCGCCCGGCGCGGCCCAACGGTATCTCTCCCGCGTTTCCGGTCCGCTGATGGACCGGATCGATATCCAGATCGAGGTGCCGCCGGTGGATTTTGCCGCGCTGACGGATACCGGCAAAGGGGAGAGCTCCGCAGAGATCAAGGCGCGGGTAAACGCCGCCAGAAGGATACAGGAGGACCGTTTCATCAACAGCATGACGGTATGCAACGCCAAAATGACGGCCGCGGAGGTGCAGACCTTCTGCGCCCCCACCGACAGGGCGAAGGCGCTGCTGCGGCAGGCGTTCGATAAGCTCGGCCTTTCCGCCAGAGCCTACGACAAGCTGTTGAAGGTCGCCCGCACCGTCGCCGACCTCGCCGGCGACGAGACCGTAGACGAGCCCCATGTGCTGGAGGCGATCCGGTACCGGAATCTGGACCGGCGCATCTTCGGTTGATCGGGCGGTCAGCAATCAGCTGTCAGCGATCGGCTGTCAGCCCCAAGGAGGTAAGTATGCGTATTTGTATTTTCGGCGCTTCGGCGGACGATCTGGATCCGCGATTCGTATCCGAGACCGAGCGGCTCGGCGAAGCCCTCGCGAAGCGGGGGCACAGCCTGATCTTCGGCGGCGGCGCGCACGGCATGATGGGCGCGGCGGCGCGCGGCTTTACCGCCGGGGGCGGACATATCACGGGCGTCGCGCCCCGCTTTTTCGACCTGCCGGGCGTGATCTATCAACAGTGCGACGCATTCGTATGGCCCGATTCCATGCGGGACCGCAAAAAATACATGGAGGATAACGCCGACGCGTTCATCATATGCCCCGGCGGCGTCGGTACCTACGAGGAATTCTTTGAGGTGCTCACCCTGAAGCAGCTGGGCCGGCACACAAAGCCCATCGCCGTGTTCAATATCGCCGGTTTCTACGACAGGCTGCTGGGTCTGCTGAAAGAAAACGCAGAGGAGGGCATCGTGCGGGCGCAGACGCTCGAGCTCTACGGCGTGACCGCCACGGTGGACGAGACCGTCGATTTTGTGGAGACGGATCGTACGGATCCGGCGCGGATCCGGTTTTACTGACAGCAAAGCCGAGACGTCAGAATTCACAAATCGTTCACATGATCGCATTGAATTCTGCGTGGACAAATATTGCGCGTTTCGTTATAATGGTATCACAAAAAGAAAATGGAGGCGAAATAAATGCATAGCGGAATATTTTGTTTATCTTTCCACCGGAAGGGGATGCCCTTCCGGTGGTTGTTGGTTTTTGAGGAGATATGCGGGTTCAGCTGCTTTGTTCCGGCACATACGGCAGTCGGAACGTGTAGTGGATGACCACTGTATTGCCACAGGTGCGGGAATACTTTTGGGACTTTTCATGGACCTCGATCCTGTGGATAAAGGTGTGCAGCAGTTCCCAATCTGACGGATGAAATTGACCGAACCTTATCCGATTACCGTGATACGGAAGAACTGTCGCAGGCGCTCAATCAGGATCGGCTCAAAGCTCACCGGCGACTGTTGCGTTTTCCGCTTGAAGCAGAGGCCC
>CADBOC010000211.1 GCA_902796175.1 Oscillospiraceae bacterium
CGCTGGAATAAGCCTTGCTTGGGAGATATCATATGGAACGGTTTTATTTTGAAAGGCCTTCCGCGGCAAGAAAAGCGGATATTATTGAATATTTGAATGAGTTTTCTGCTGCCGGGTCTGAAATTCACGGCAGCGGGTCTTTGGACAGGATCCTTTCCGGCTGGACGTTTGAACAGGCGCTGGAAAGATGCCTGTGCATGGAAAACAGGGAGTATGCTGAAAAAGCAGGTCGGTGTCCCGGAAAGACATTCTTGCTGATACGTGATAATGATAACAGACTCGTAGGGACAGCAAACGTCCGCTGGGATCTGAATGACGAGATGCTCCGTTTCGGCGGACATATCGGATATGGGATCAGGCCGTCTGAACGCAGAAACGGGTACAACAAGATCAATCTGTATCTTGCTTTGAAGGAAGCGAAAAAGATAGGATTGGATCGCGTCATGATAGATTGTGCGGCTTCCAATATAGCCTCAGATAAAACGATACAGGCTTTAGGAGGCATACCGGAACGTTGTGAAGAGGATCCTGCGGACGGGGAAATGACCAACGTCTATTGGATCAATGTCGAAGAGGCTTTGTCGAAATTCAAAGCCGTATATGCGCCTTACATCCGTGTGCATTTGCCATGACAATAAGCGGCAAACTACGCCTTTATGGATTGGAAAGATAATATGGAGATACTTGACGAGGCCCCTTCGGCGGATTATCCTGTCGTCTGCGACGGGAGCGGCCTTGGAGAAATTCAAATAAAGGAGCAAAGCTATGATCCTGAACGGTATATTATCCGATCTTCAAAATGATTTTGACTTTGATCTGTCGATCGAAGCGGCCGGGGCGATCCTGACAAACCGGGATACCCGTGCGTATATGGAAATTTACGATGAGTCGTACGCTTCCCCGGACGACGGCGTTATCGTTCCGCGGTACACCGTTTCTTTCGCCGGGCAGCACCGGCATTTTGAGGATCTGACGCAGACGAAACGATACGTTGAACGGATTATGAAGGACGAGATCCTGCCGATCACATTTTTCCTGCGCGAAGAGAGCCGATTCGGCGGAGAGATTTCCCAGACAGAAGCTGCCGCGCTGACAAAGGAGCGTCTGGCCGCAAGGTTCGGATACGCCCCCGAAGACCTGACCGGGTATGCATACGAGATCCATAGCTGGTCCGGCAGGTACGATACGGGGCGGCTGAAAATCGAATAAAAAGGAAAAACGGTATGTGTTATTTTTTATACGGTTCCCTCTACGGGGATATTGACGAAGCGGAATACGAAAGCGTTCAGCGCAGATACGGCTGCAGGATCCCGCTCGGTACCAGGCACGACGTAAAAACGGCCGTCAGAGACGCGGGCGAAACGGTCCGGGACGATTTTCGCGTTACCGATGGGGTCTGCGACTGCGACAGCCCGGTAGGCGGGCACGATCCCGCACATCCGATGATCCTCGAATTGAGCAGCCTGATCGGGGAGCTCTCCGCGCTCCCTGGTGCGAAGCAGATCTATATCTGCAAAACGTGGACCGGAAAACAGAACAAAAAAGAGATCGCGCTGAAGCTGAACGAGACGGATCTGCCCGCGCTGCTGGCGGACCTGCGGGAAAACTGCTTATACTCCCTCTCGGTCTGACGCCGGTCTGTTCAAGCCCCGATTTCAATCATACAGGGAGCCTCTGATATGGCAAAGAGAAAGAAAAACAAACGAAACAGTTCCGCGCCGGACGAGGAAGATCTCCTCTACGGTTCAGACGAGACCTTCGCTTTTATCGCGGGCTATACAGCCGGCGGTTTTCCCTACGGTATTACCTGGGAAGAAGCGGAAGAGCTCGCCAAACGCGACGCGCAGACGGCAAAGGAGATCGGTCTGCCCGATCCCGCGGAAGAGGATCCCGACGACTGCGATCTGCCGTTCTGACAAAACGAATAAACGGTACCGCGCCTTTACGCAAGCAGTAACGCTGCGCGTGATCCGCAGGATCAGAAACAAGAAAGCGGCTGCGCTGCAGCGCAGAGCGCTTTCGCATTCGCCATTGCCGTCGCCCGCAGGGCGAAATCGGCAGGCGTTACAATCTTTTTATTTAACAGGAAA
>CADBOC010000212.1 GCA_902796175.1 Oscillospiraceae bacterium
CGCAGCGCCATCACGAGCTTTGCCGGGCTGCGCGCGCACCCGGTCTCAGATGATTTTATCCTCGGGCCGAGCCGCGTGGATCCCATGTTCATTCACGCTTCGGGCATCGAAAGCCCGGGGCTTACGGCGTCGCCCGCCATCGGGGAATACCTGGCAGGGGAGGTCGTGAAGGCCCTCGGCGGCGCGGAAAAGAACGGTTCGTTCAACGGCGTGCGGCCGGCGCCCTTTATGTTCCGCAGCGCCTCCGATGAAGAGCGGGCTGCCGCCATCGCGCGCGATCCCGCTTACGGCAGGATCGTCTGCCGCTGCGAATCGGTCACCGAGGGCGAGATCCGCGACGCGATCCGCGCGCCCGCGGGCGCGCGCGACGTGGACGGCGTAAAACGCCGTACCCGCGCCGGCATGGGCCGCTGCCAGGGCGGCTTCTGCGGCTCAAAGGTGGTGGAGATCCTCGCCGAAGAGCTCGATCTGCCCATGACGGAGATCACGAAATTCGGCGGAGATTCCCGCATCCTCTCCAGAGAGACGAAATAAGGAGGACCGGACACAGATGGAAAACGTACAACTTGCAGTGATCGGCGGCGGTCCTGCCGGTATGGCGGCGGCGCTCAGAGCCGTGGAATGCGGCGTGAAAGACGTTGTGATCCTGGAGCGCGCCGAAACGCTCGGCGGCATTCTGGAGCAGTGCATCCATACGGGCTTCGGCCTGCATTATTTCGGCGAAGAGCTCTCGGGACCGGAATACGCCGCCCGGTTCATCGAACTGGTGGAAAAAACAGATATCACGGTCAAGACCGATACCATGGTAACGGATATCTCGCCCGACCGCGTCGTGACGGCGGTCAACAAAAAAGACGGCCTCATCAAGCTGAAGGCCGGCGCCGTCGTACTCGCCATGGGCTGCCGGGAACGCCCCCGCGGCGCGCTCGAGATCGCCGGTACGCGCCCGGCCGGCATTATGACTGCCGGTACCGCGCAGAGATACGTGAACATAGACGGAAAAATGCCCGGCAAAAACGTCGTGATCCTCGGCTCCGGCGACATCGGCCTGATCATGGCGCGGCGCATGACGCTCGAAGGGGCCAGGGTAAAGGTCGTGTGCGAGCTTATGCCCTATTCAGGCGGCCTGAACCGCAACATCGTTCAGTGCCTGAACGATTTCAACATTCCGCTGCGCCTGAGCACAACGGTCGTTGAAACGCACGGCAAAGAGCGGCTTGAGGGCGTTACGATCGCGCAGGTCGATGAAAAGCTGCGGCCGATCGATTCCACCAGAGAGTATATCCCCTGCGACACGCTCATGCTCTCGGTGGGGCTCATCCCCGAAAACGAGCTGACGAAAAGCGTGGGCGTTCCGCTTGACCGCGTAACGAACGGCGCGGTCGTGGACGAGATGCGCCAGACCGAAATGCCCGGCGTGTTCGCCTGCGGCAACGTGCTGCATGTGCACGACCTTGTGGATTACGTAACGCTCGAGGCGCAGCTTGCGGGCGAAGGCGCGGCAAAATTCATTCTCAACGGAGAGGCCGCCGCCTGTTACGTTGCCTCTCAGCCCGGCAACGGGGTGCGCTACATTGTGCCGCAGCGGGTCAACGTTTTGCATGAAGGCGACGTTAAGCTCTATTTCCGCGTCGGCCGCGTGTTCAAGAACGCGCGCGTGGTGCTTGAGATCGACGGCGAGACGGTATCCTCCAAAAAGAAGGTGAAGGTCGCGCCCGGCGAGATGGAGGACGTCGTGATCCCGGCGGACCGCCTTGCCCGCATGACCGAAAACAGCGTCGTTACAGTAAGAGTGGAGGAATAACGGTATGAAGAAGCAAATGACCTGCATCGCGTGCCCGCTCGGCTGTCAGCTTACCGTGGAATACGAGGGGACCGAGGTGCTGAGCGTTACGGGCAACACCTGCAAGCGCGGCGACGCATACGCCCGTACCGAGATCGTGAACCCCACGCGTTCGCTCACCTCGACCGTAAGGGTCAAGGGCGGCGTGCACCCTGTGGTGCCGGTGAAGACCGCCGGTCCCATCCCGAAGGATAAAATGTTCGAAGCCATGCGCTATCTCAATACGGTGGCGGTCAAAGCGCCGGTCTCGCTCGGCCAGGTGATCGTGGAGGATCTGCTCGGCACCGGTGTGAACGTAGTGGCGACCAATACAGACTGATCCCGCGGCAGACCATGAAAGAACAAGCCTTTCTGCTCGCCGCCGAGGCGAGACCTACCCCCCGTCAGCTGCGCTGGCAGCAGACGGAATTCTACGGGCTGATCAGCTACGGGATGCCGGTATTTACCGGAAAGCAGTACGGAGACGGCTTTACGCCGCCTTCCGTTTTTTGCCCCGAAGAGATGGATACCGACGTATGGTGCGCGCTCGCGAAAAGCGCCGGCATGAAGGGGCTGGTGCTCACCTGCAAGCACTACGACGGCTTCTGCCTCTGGCCGACGCGGCAGACGGATTACAGCGTAAAAAGCGCAAACTGGCTTGGCGGCGAGGGCGACCTTGTGCGCATGACGGCCGATTCCTGCAGACGCGCGGGGCTGAAATTCGGCGTATTCATTACCCCGTGGGACAGGCACGAGCCGACCTACGGAACGGGAAAGGCGTACGACGATTTCTTCTGCGGTCTTCTGCGGGAGCTGCTTACGGATTACGGCGAGATCTTCTGCGTGTGGCTCGACGGCGTGTGCGGCGCGGGGGAAAAACGCGTGCAGGAACACGACTGGGGCAGGTATTACAGCCTGATACGGTCTCTGCAGCCCGACGCCGCGATCTCCTTTATGGGGCCGGACGTGCGCTGGTGCGGCAACGACCGGGGCATGGCGAGAGCCGCCGAATGGAGCAGCGTGCCCGCCGGCTACGGCGTAAGGGAAGACGGCTCCTCGCCAAAGCTGGATCCGAAGACGAAGGGCACGCTGATCTCGCCGGATCTCGGCAGCCGCAAAGCGATCCGCCATGAGCGCGCGTTCATCTGGTACCCCTGCGAGGTTTCCGTGCCCTTGCGCCAGCACTGGTTCTTCGACCCGGCGGAGGAGTATTCCGCCAAAACAAAGGATAAGCTCTTAAAGCTCTATTACGAAACGGTCGGCAACAACGCGAACCTGATGCTGGGGCTCTCTCCCAACAAACGCGGCGCGTTCACTGAGACCGAGACCAGCATCCTGACCGCCTTCGGCAGGGATCTGCGCCTGTTCTTCGGCGGCAATATTCTGGATTCCTCCGGCGTGATCGAAGCCCCGGGGGGCGAGGGCGACCCCGAAAACCTGCGCAAAGAAGACCGCTCCTTCTGGCGGTACGGGGGCAAAGCGCCCGCCGTCGTTACGGTGCGGCTGCCGGAGCGCGAGCCCTTCGACAAGCTCGTTTTGCAGGAGCACATTGAAAACGGCCAGCATATCGAGGCGTTTACCGTCGAAGCGCTCAGCGAAAAAAACAGATGGATCCGCGTTTACAGCGGCGAAACGGTCGGGTATAAAAAGATCTGCCCCTTGAACGCCATGCAGACGCAGGCCCTCAGGATCACGTTTACATCTTACCGTTCGTTTATCGAATTATCGCACATCCGGATCAACTGATCCGGTTTTGACTTTTTCTGAAATCAGGTGACCGATATGTTCCTTACTATGCTTCAGGCCGCGCCGCCGCACGGCTCGCTTCTGACCTATCTGCTGAGTCAGTTCGATCTGATTCAGACGCTCGAATTCTTTTCCAGAATGGTGCTGGCGTGCGTATGCGGCGCGGCGATCGGCTTTGAGCGCAGCCGCCGTTTTAAAGGCGCCGGCATCCGTACGCACATCATCGTGTGCTGCGGCGCGGCGCTGATCATGATCGTATCGAAATACGGCTTCGCGGATCTGACCGACCTTGCGAACAAAACGTTCAACGGGACGCGCGGCGCGGACCCTGCCCGTGTGGCGGCGCAGGTCGTGAGCGGCATCAGCTTTCTGGGGGCCGGCGTTATCTTCAAGAACAACGGCGCGGTAAAGGGCCTTACGACGGCGGCGGGCCTGTGGGTGACGGCGGGCATCGGTCTTGCGATGGGAAGCGGTCTCTATACCGTCGGTATATTCTGCACCGTTCTGGTTGCCGTACTGCAGGTGGTCATGCACCGCTTCAAGATCGGCGCGGATTCCTACAACGCCTATCAGATCAACTTTGCCGTAGAGGAATCCGAAACGGTGCACGAGCTGTTCCGCAAACAGATGGCAAAGTGGGAGGCGCAGACCACAGACAGCAAGATCGAGCACCGCCCCGACGGCACCGTGTATTACGAGATCACGCTGCGCACCACCCAGACCCTGGAGCTCGACGCGATCATGGATTTCTTTGACGGGGAGATCCACGCGAGAAGCGTATCGCTGAACAACCTGCACTGAGAAGAATAAAAACAGAAATGTAAAAGCCGAAGGTACGTCTGACCTTCGGCTTTTCTGTTAAGAGAATGCGTCTCCGCGCGCCGCACTCCGCTCTCCGCTCTCACAAGAGGCCGAGCAGGCGCAGCAGGGGTTCCGATTCCGAAAAATCGGGGATGATCGCGTCTGCGCCGGCGCCTATCAGCCGTTCCCGCTTCGCTTCGTCGATCCCGCCGCGTTTTTCGTCCGTGGCCACGCCTACGGCGTAGCCGCCCGCTTCGTGCACAAGGCTGATCTCCACAAAACCGTCGCCGAAGCCGAGCAGAGAAGCGGGCGCGATCTCGCCGGAATCAAGCAGCGAGGCGATCACGGCTTCTTTGGAGCAGTCTGTCAGATCGTCCCGCGCGCCGAAAATGCCGCCCCGGAAGAACCGGTCCGCGCCGAGGAGGGCCGCTTCGTTTTTTACGTCGGCTTCGTCTGTGCCGCTGGCAAGATAGCAGGCGACGCCAAGGTCGGTCAGTCGGCGCAGAAACGGGAGGGAGCCCTTTACGCTCAGCTCCTCCGGCTGTTTTTCGCCGGAAGCGAGCGCCGTTTTGCGGTCCGCCGTTTTCAGCGCGAGGCGGCGCAGGTATTCGGCTTTGTACGCGCCGGGCGTGAGCGGTTTGCCGCCCCGTTTCGATACGGCTTCGCAAAGCGCCATGCACTGATAGATGGTCTGTTTGCCGGTAAGCGCGTCCACAAATCCGCGCACCTCGCGTTCGGCTTCGTCTTTTTCGGCGGCGGGGTCCGCCGCAAGCAGAACCTCCAGAAAATAAGGAACCATCACGTTCTGCCAGCCCTCGCGTATCAGGCTGACGGTGCCGTCAAAATCAAACAGGGCGCAGCGAAACCGCTGCCCCGGGGCGGGGGAACGCAGTACCTCAAGCATCATCGGGGCCTCCTTTTTCCGCTTTTTCGATCTCCCGGATCAGCTCCGGCAGAGCCGTTTCGAAATTCACGCCGTACCAGTTGTGCGGCGTTTCGCTTAACGTCGCGCCGATCGATCTGTAGGTGAACCGCGCCGCGATGGGCATCGCCCGGCCGATCGGCAGCCCTCTCGCGATCGCGCCGAAGGCGGCCGAGGCGAACACGTCGCCCGTTCCGGGGAACGATACGGGGTAACGGGGCGTAGCGTAGGCGAAGCGCCCGCCGGTTTCGGCCTCGTATCCCAGATAGCCGATCCGATCCGCGTCAAAATGAACGCCGGTGACGAAGGCCGCGCGGCAGCCGAGGGCGGTGAGCCCCGGCAGCATATCGCCGATCTCCCGCTCAGATAGGCGTTCGTGGGTGTAGGGAACCCCGAGCAGCAGACAGGCCTCCGAAATATTCGGCACGGTCACGTCCGCCTCGGCGCAGAGCCGCCGCATCGCGCCGACGAAGCCCTCCGAGAATCCGGCGTAAAGCTTTCCGTCGTCCGCCATCACGGGATCCACAAAGAAAGGCGCGCCGGGGTTCAGGAACCGCTCTTTGATGCCGAGCACCGCTTCGATCTGCCGCTCGTTCGCGAGGTAGCCGGTATAAAGCCCGTCGAAGGTGACGCCCTCCGCCTGCCAGGCTTCGGCGATCGGCTCAAAGCGGTCGCTGAGATCCGCGCTTGCTACGTGCCGGAACGCGGTGTGCGTAGAAAGCAGGGCGGTCGGCAGCACTGCGGTCTCTACGCCGCAGGCGCTGATCACGGGCAGCGCGACCGTCAGCGCGCATTTGCCGACGCACGAAACGTCCTGTACGGTCAGAATGCGCTTCATGCTTCGTTCTCCGTGGGGTCGTCGGCGCCGAGCACGCCGTTCATGTACTTGACGCACCGGTCCATGCATTCCTTCGCAAGCGTGGTGCCGAGGTTTAAGTGGAAGCAGTGGTTGTTGAGCAGCCCCGCCGCCTCAAAGGTCTCGTGCGGCAGCCCCAGCCGTTCGTATTCGGCGGCCATCAGCGGACCCTGGCCGACGCAGATGATATCGTCTTTGCTCCACGCCAGAAAGGCGGGGCACCAGTTTTCGTTCATGAGGCGGACCGGGGAGATGAAATGGATGTATTCGTATTCGAAGGCGTTCTTCATATCCCGGTCTACCTGAAAGCCCAGGATCATGCTCGCCGTTTCGGGCACCACGCCGAAAATGGAAGGGCCGGTGAGGAGCTTTTCCATATCGTACAGACCGCACATCAGAGCCAGAACGGCGGGCCTGAGCGTGATCTCTCTGAGCCCCAGCGTCTGCCGCAGCTCGCCGTCGAACGCCGAGGCGGCCAGCATGCCCGTCTGGTACGCGCCGCTGGAATCGCCCGAGACCGCGATCCTGCCGAGGTCGATCGGATAGGTATCGGCAAGGATCCGCAGATATTCGAACGCGTCGATGATATCGCCGAAGTTTTCGATCAGGCTGATCTCCGGCGGCATGCGGTAGTCAATGTTGAATACGAAATAGCCGTGATGCGCGAAGAATTCGGAATTCGTTACGCGGTAATCCTTGTCGCCTTTGATGAAGCCGCCGCCGTGGATATAGAGGAGCGCCGGGTGCTTTTTGCCGTCGCTGAGCAGATCGCGGCGGAAATACAGATCCCCGACGCAGAGAGGCGGGTCTTTTTGGGCGTAGGCGATGTTCTGAACGCGCACGATCCCGGGAAAATGCACGGCGTTCTGCGGGCGTTCGCCGAAAACGTCGATCGCCTTGAAAACCAGCTCCGCTTTGTTCATGGGTCGCTGCCTCCTGTTGAACCAGAATGGATTAAAGAATATATTAACACAGCGGCGTGTTGAAATCAAGACAAAAAAAGAAAGCGCCGGCGCTTAAAAATATGCAAAAAGTCTTGTATATACAGAATTTTTATGCTAAAATGTATCAGAATTCGATGAGGTGCGGAGGAAGCGGAAGCCATGCAGAGATCACAGGCAAGGGAAACTGCTTTTATTTACTATTTTGAAAAGTTATTCAACCCCGAGATCTCGTGGGACGAGCTGACAGAGCTTGCGGCGGAATCCGAGGTGCTGCAGGGCGACGCGTTCACCAGAACGCTGTTCGAGGCGGCGGTCGTAAGCGTCGAAGAGGCGGACGGGGAGATCCGTCGGTATCTGAAAAACTGGCGGCTCGAACGCCTGCCGAAGACCGTGCTCGCGATCCTGCGGCTCTCCGTCGCCGAGCTCCTTTCGACAAAGGACGTGCCCCCCGGCGTTGTCGCCAACGAGGCGGTGGAGCTTGCAAAAAAGTACGCCACGCCGAAGGACGCGTCTTTCATAAACGGCGTGCTGGGCTCGTTCATCCGCGCGCGGCAAAAGCCTGCCGAACCGGCGGCGTCCGCAGGGGCAGAGGCGCCGGCGGAAACCGCCGCGCCGGCCGGACCTGCGGCGGATGAGGGGGCGGGGCAGGCATGATCTGCCTCGGCCTCGATACCAGCAACTATACGACCTCCGTCGCCCTGTACGATACCGCCGACGGCAGCTACCGCTCTGTGCGCAGGCTGCTGCCGGTGGAACCCGGCTCGCTGGGGCTCAGACAGAGCGACGCGGTGTTCCACCACACCGCCCGCCTTTCCGGGCTGCTCGGGGAGCTGTTTGAGAATCAGCCTGTGAAACCGGAGGCCGTCGCCGTATCCGTAAAGCCCTCAGAGCAGGAGGGCTCGTATATGCCCTGCTTTCTGGTTGGCAGAAACGTCGCGTATTCGCTCGGTGCTGCGTTCGGGGTGCCGGTATACCCCTTTTCGCATCAGCTGGGCCACATCGGCGCCGTGCTCGCCTCGAAAAATCGCGGAGACGTTCTGAACGCCCCGTTTTTCGCGTTCCATCTCTCCGGCGGCACGACCGACGCGCTCTTCTGCGAGCCGGATCCTGTTTCGATCCTCCGGGTAAAAAGGCTCGGCGGCAGCACGGATCTGAAAGCGGGGCAGGCGATCGACCGCGTGGGGGCTATGCTGGGGCTGCCGTTCCCCGCGGGGCCGGCTCTGGAGCGTCTCGCGGACGAAAGCGGCCGCGTTTTTTCCCCGAAGCCCTCTGTAAAGGGGACCGACTGCAGCTTTTCGGGGCTTGAAAACCAGTGCAGGGCGATGCTCGCAAACAGCGAGCCGCCCGCCGATATCGCGAAATACTGCCTGACCTATATCGTAAAAGCGCTTGAAGGCGTTACGGCGTCGCTGACCGCCGCAAACCCGGATCTGCCCGTTGTGTTTTCGGGCGGCGTAACGGCGAACGGCATGCTGCGAAACGCGCTCGGCTCAAGGTGCCGCGCCGTTTTCGCAAAGGATTCGCTCGCCTCCGACAACGCGGTGGGCGCGGCGTATCTCGGGGCGCTCAGGTACGCCCGTGAGGAGGCGGGGGCCGCTTCGCCCCCGGTTGCTTAAAATGGAACTTACGACTCTGACGGTCTCACAGCTCAACGCCTATGTAAAAACGGTATTCGACCGGGATACGGCGTTCGCCTCCGTTCTTGTGACGGGTGAGATCTCGAATTTTTCGCCGCATTATAAGAGCGGCCATCTGTATTTTTCGCTGAAGGATCCCGGCGGCAGCATCAAAGCCGTGATGTTCGCGCGCGAAGCCTCCCGGCTGCGCTTTCGCCCCGAGAACGGCATGCGCGTGATCGCGGCCGGCAGGGTGACGGTATACGAACGGGACGGCGTGTATCAGCTCTATGTGCGCGAACTGATCCCGGACGGCGCCGGCGCGCTTGCGGTCGCCTTTGAGCAGCTCAAACAGAAGCTCGCGCGGGAGGGGCTTTTCGACCCCGCGCATAAAAAGAAGCTGCCCCCGTTCCCTCATACGGTCGGCGTCGTTACCTCCACGAAGGCGGCGGCGCTGCAGGATATCCTGAATGTTCTCGGCCGCCGTTTTCCGCTGTGCCGGGTGCTGATCGCGGGCGCTTCCGTTCAGGGGGCGAACGCGCCGGCCCAGCTGATCGCGGCTTTGTCGGCGCTGCAGAGACAGCCCGGGGTGGACGTGATCATTCTCGCCCGCGGCGGCGGCAGCGCCGAGGATCTGTGGTGCTTCAACGATGAGGCGCTGGCCCGCGCCGTATACGCCTGCCCGATCCCGGTCGTGAGCGCGGTGGGACATGAGACGGATACTACGCTCGCGGATCTTGTGAGCGACGTGCGCGCGCCTACCCCCTCCGCCGCCGCGGAGCTCGTCTCCCCCGATATAGACGACCTGCGCTACCGCGCCGCCGCGCTCTCTGAGCGTCTGCACGCGGCGGCAGTAAAAGCGCTCGCGGAAAAAAGGCAGGGGCTGCGCCTGACGACGGCCGGTATGGATTTTTCGAAAAAGAACGCGGCGCTCTCGGCGGAGCGGGCCCGGCTCGATTCGCTTGTTTCGCGCCTCAGGGCGGCAAGGGGGATCGGCGTATCGCGCTCCGCCGCCGCGTTTCACGTTCTCTCTTCGCGGCTTATCCCCGCCGCTCAGCGGGAGCTTCGCGTAAAACGGGAGGCCTTGTCGGGGGCCGCGGCCGCGCTCGGCGCGCTGGACCCCGACCGGGTGCTCAGACGCGGCTACGCCATCGTTCAGAAGGAGAGCGGCGTTCAGGAACGCGCCGCCGGTCTTTCGCCCGGCGACGCCCTCACGCTCCGTTTCGCGGACGGGGCCGTAAGGGTGCTTGTGACAGGGCTTTGCGATACGGAACACAACGCCTCCTCCGGGCAGGGGGAGTAAGACGATCGAAAGGAGTTCCCGGGAAACCGGCGCAACGGATATGGAAGAGAAAGAAGCATTGACCTATGAACAGGCGACCGAAAGGCTCGCGAAGATCGTGGCGGCGCTCGAAAAAGGCGGGCTGCCTCTGGCGGATACCGTGAAGCTGTTTGAGGAAGGCAGCGCGCTTGCCGCTTTCTGTGAAAAAACGCTCGGCGAAGCGGAGCTGAAGATCGCCCGTCTCGCGGAGCAGACGGAGCAGGCTTGATGGGAGGCGTTTGTTTTGACCGATGAACTGATGCGTACGCTTGAGACTCTGCTGCTGCGGGAGCTGCCCGCCGTACCGGAAAGGCTTTCGTATGTGCGGGAAATGCTCGCTTATTCCCTTGACGGCGGCGGCAAGCGCGTGCGCCCGCGCCTTTGCATGCTCTTTGCCGGGGCGGCCGGCGGCAGCGCCGCGAACGCGCTGTATTTCGCGGCCGCCGTGGAATACGTTCATACCTACTCGCTGATCCACGACGACCTGCCCTGTATGGATAACGACGATTACCGCAGGGGCAAGCCTTCGTCCCATAAACAATTCGGCGAGGCGAACGCCCTGCTCGCGGGCGACTCGCTTCTGACCCACGCGTTCGCGCTGATCGCCCGCGCGAACGAAACCGGAGCGGTCGGGGCCGAAGCCGCGGTGCGCGCCTGCCGGGAGCTTTCGCTTTTAGCGGGGGCGGGCGGCATGGCCGGCGGCCAGTATCTGGATCTTTACTTTGAGGGCAAAACGCCGGAGGGCGACGCGCTGACCGAGACGGATCTGCTGAAGACAGGCGCGCTGATCGAAGCGGCGTGCGTGCTGGGCTGCCTTGCGGGCGGCGCGAACGAAGCGCAGATCGGGGCGGCGCGTCGCTTCGCGCGCAATCTGGGCCTCGCGTTCCAGATCAAAGACGATCTGCTCGAATATGAGAGCGGCGAAGAGAACAGCGACGAACGCAACGGCAAGGCGACCTACGTCTCCGTTTACGGCGCGGCCAGAGCGGCGGCGCTTGCGGCGGAGGCGACCGCTCAGGCGGAGGCTTCGCTCGGCGTTTTCGGCGAGGCGGGCGAAGCGCTGCGGCAGTTTGCGGCGGCGCTGCTCAAACGGGACCGCTGAGCCATGGAGACGCAGCGGTATTTGCCGGGGATACACGGCCCGGAGGATCTGAAAAAACTGCCCGACGCGGCGCTGCCCGCGCTTGCCGCCGAAATACGGGAAGAGATGATCGGCACGGTCTCGAAGAACGGCGGGCATCTCGCGTCGAACCTCGGCGTGGTGGAGCTGACCATCGCGCTTCTGCGTGTGTTCGATTCCCCGCGCGATAAGATCGTGTGGGACGTCGGCCACCAGTGCTACGCCTTCAAAATGCTCACAGGCAGAGCGGAGCGCTTTGATACCCTGCGTAAGCCGGGCGGGCTTTCGGGCTTTACGCGCCGCTACGAAAGCGAGCACGATATCTTCTCCGGCGGGCATTCCAGCGTAGCGCTCTCCGCCGCCTACGGCATCGCCGCCGCGAACAAGCTCAGCGGCAGCAAAAACTATACCGTAGCCGTGGTCGGGGACGGCGCCTTCACCGGCGGCATGGTGTATGAGGCGCTCAACAACGCCGGCCGGGCCGGCAAGGGGACAAGGCTCATCGTGATACTCAACGACAACGAGATGAGCATCTCCGAAAACGTGGGCTCGCTCGCGAGATATCTCGCCATGATCAAGGCCAATCCGCGCTATTTCCGCCTGAAGGCGAGAACGGAGCAGGCGCTCAACCGCATCCCGCTCGTCGGCAGGCCTACGGCGCAGGCGCTTTATCAGGCGAAGACCAAGCTTAAAAACCGGATCTACAACTCGACCATGTTCGAGGATCTCGGCTTTCGTTATATGGGCCCGCTCGACGGGCACGATATCGGCCACCTGTGCGAAGCGCTGCGCGGCGCCGTCGAGGCGGATTACCCGATTTTGCTGCATGTGAACACGCGCAAGGGCAAGGGCTATTCCTTCGCCGAGCAGCACCCCGATACCTTTCACGGCATCTCCGCGTTCGATCTGGTTTCGGGCGAGACCCTTTACGCCGGCGCCAGCTTTTCGGACCGCTTCGGCGCGTATATCGCAGAGGCCGGGGAGCGTGACGCGCGTATCTGCTGCATCACGGCCGCCATGGCGCTCGGCACGGGGCTCGAGGGCTTCAACAGGCGCTTTCCGGACCGCTTCTTTGACGTGGGCATCGCCGAACAGCACGCCACCACCTTTGCGGCGGGTCTCGCCCGCGGGGGCATGCTGCCGGTGTTCGCCGTTTATTCCACCTTTTTGCAGCGCGCGTACGACCAGATCATACACGACTGCGCCATGCAGGGGCTGAAGGTCGTGTTCGCCGTTGACCGCGCCGGTTTCGTGGGCGCGGACGGCGAGAGCCATCAGGGCGTGTTCGATACGGCGTTTTTGAATTCGGTGCCCGATATCACGGTCTATTCCCCCGCCACCTTCGCGGAGCTCGACGCGTGCTTTACCGAAGCGCTCTATCATACCGAGGGCAGCGCCGCGGTGCGCTATCCCCGCGGCCTTGAGCCGGTGCTCCCGGCGGGCTATGAGCCGGCCGGTACGGCGTGGAGCCGCTTCGGGCCCGAAAACGCGGCGGTTTCGGTCGTGACCTACGGCAAGTGCTTTGCCGAGGCGGCTGAGGCCTGCGAAACGCTCAAAGAAAAAGGCGTAACGGCGCAGCTCATAAAGCTTACGCGCGTCAAACCCATCCCGCGCGAGGCGGTGCTTTCGGCGGCGAAAAGCGCGTTCGTTTTCTTTTTTGAAGAAGGGCAGCGCTTCGGCGGGATCGGCGAGACCTTCGCCGACAAGCTGCTCAAATACCGCTTTCGGGGCCGTTACGTTCTGACCGCAGTGCAGGGCGAGTTCAGCGTGCAGGATTCCATTCCGGCGCTCTATCATACCTACCGTCTCGATTCGGCGGGGATCGTGGAAACGGTGCTTGCCGAAATACGGACCGACCCCGAAAAGAACGCGGAATAAGAAGATATCAACGAGGAGCGGAAAAGGCTATGTCGGATAAAGTGAGGCTCGATCAGCGGCTTACGGCTCTGGGGCTTGCCGAAAGCCGCGAAAAGGCGAAAGCCGCCGTCATGGCGGGGCAGGTCTACGTGAACGGGCAAAAGGCCCTCAAGGCGGGCGAACCCGTAAAACCGGACGACCGCATAGAGCTGCGCGGCGGTATGGAATTCGTCAGCCGCGGCGGGCAAAAACTGAAGAAGGCGGTAACGGTCTTTGCGTTCTCGCTCGAGGGCGCCGTGTGCATGGATATCGGCGCTTCCACCGGCGGCTTTACGGACTGCATGCTGCAGAACGGCGCGGCGAAGGTATACGCGGTGGACGTCGGCTACGGCCAGCTTGCGTGGCGGCTGCGTACCGATCCGCGCGTCGTGAATCTGGAGCGCACGAACGTCCGCTGCCTGACCGCCGACGAGCTCGGCGAAGCGCCCGATTTCGCGAGCGTGGACGTTTCGTTCATCTCCTTAAAGCTGGTGCTGCCCGTCGTGTATCGGCTGCTCAACGGGAACGGGCAATGCGTATGCCTGATCAAGCCGCAGTTTGAGGCGGGCAGAGAGCGCGTGGGCAAAAAGGGCGTGGTTCGCGACCCCGCCGTTCATACCGACGTGGTGCGCGAAACCGTGCGCTTTGCCGAAACGGCCGGCTTTTTTGTCGGCGGCCTCGATTTTTCGCCGATCAAAGGCCCCGAGGGCAACATAGAATATCTGCTCTATCTCAGCAAAAAGCCCGTGCCGGCCGCCGCGATCGACGTTCCTGTCGTTGTCGCCGCGAGCCACGCGGCGCTCGACTGAACCCAGCTTCGATGGAAAGAAGGCCAATATATGCTTGTTTCTCTCGTTCCGAACTTAACGCGCAGGCGGGCGGCGGACGTTACGCTCAGGCTGACCGCGGCGCTCGCCGGGCAGGGCATCGGGTTCCGGCTTGAGAGCGACCTGAGAGACGCGTTCCCGTCGCTGCCCGAAAGCGCGTTCGTGCCTGCCGATGAACTGTACCGGGATTGCGATATCGTGATGCCGATCGGCGGCGACGGGTCGGTGATACGCGCCGCGAAAACGGCGGTGCGCTACGGCAAGCAGATCCTCGGCGTGAACGCGGGTAACCTCGCGTATCTCTGCGGCGTTGAGCCCGAGAGCTTCGGTCTGCTTGAAAGGCTGCTCACCGGCGATTACCGGGTGCAGAACCGTATGCTTCTCGACTGTGAAGCCAGACGGCCGAACGGCTCCCTGCGCCGGGATCTGTGCATCAACGACGTGGCGTTCTGCCGGGGCGCCCGGATCGGCATGGCGGATCTGGCCGTTCGCGCGAACGGCAAGCCGATCGCCGATTACGTGGCGGACGGCGTGATCCTCGCGACGCCCACGGGCTCCACCGCTTATTCCATGAGCGCGGGCGGCCCGATCGTGGAGCCGACGCTTGAAGCGATCCTGCTCACGCCCATCTGCCCGCACTCCCTTTATTTCAGGCCGTATCTGTTCGGTCCCGAGACCGAATTCGTGGTCTCCGCGCGGCCGAGAGACGGCGGGTCGCCCGTCTGCTATACCTGCGACGGCGAAGAGACGGTACCGATGGACGACGGTACAGAGGTCACGATCCGCAGATCCCGGTATACGGCGCGGTTCATCTCCATCACCAACGACAATTTTATCGACATCCTGAATAAAAAAATAAGGAACTGACCGCCATGAAAAAGAACAGACAGGCTCTGATCGCAAAAATGATCCGTGAAAACAGCATTTCTACGCAGGAGGAGCTGCTTGCCCTTCTGCTTGCCGCCGGCGTAACCGTTACGCAGGCGACCGTGTCGCGTGATATCAAGGAGATGCACGTCGTCAAGCGCCCGGACGCCGCCGGCAACTACCGCTACTGTCTGCCCGCCGCCGCCCACGAACAGAGCAGCTCCAAATATATGTCCATTCTGCTCGGCAGCGTCGTTTATACCGACGTCGCGATGAATACCGTGGTGCTCAAATGCCACGTGGGCACGGCGCAGGCCGCGTGCGCCGCCGTCGATTACATCGGGCTTGAGGACGTGGCGGGCACGCTCGCGGGCGACGATACGGTCTTCATCCTCTGCTATACGCTCGAGGCCGCCGCCGCGACCAAAGAAAAACTCGACCGCCTTTTCGGCTTTTGACCGGCTATGCTCGATACCTTGCAGATCGAAAACGTTGCGACGATCGAGGCCGTTACCGTGCGCTTCCGGCCTGGCCTCAACATTTTGACCGGCGAGACCGGCGCCGGCAAATCGATCCTGATCGATTCCATACACGCGGTGCTGGGGCAGAAGACCTCCCGCGAGCTGATCCGAACCGGGGCCTCCGCCGCGAGCGTACGCGCCCTGTTTACCGATACGGGCGCGGGGATACGGCAGCGGCTTCTCGATATGGGCCTGCCGGCGGAGGAGGACGGCACGCTGCAGCTGCACCGCAGGCTGCTCAGGGACGGTAAAAACGCCTGTTATATCAACGGCGCGCCGGTCACCGTGAGCATGCTCAAAAGCGTTGCCGGGGAGCTGATCTCCATTCAGGGGCAGCGCGATACCGGGGCGCTGCTCGACGCCGACCGCCATGTGGAATTTTTGGACGCCTACGCCGGCGACGCCGAAGCCCTCGCCGCCTACCGCGCAAGCTTTGAACGCTGCCGCGCGCTTCGGGCGCGCATCCGCGCTCTTTCGATGGATGAGGCGGAAAAAGCCCGCCGCACAGACCTTTTGCAGTACCAGATCGCGGAGATCGCCGGGGCCGATCCGAAGCCCGGCGAAACCGAGGCGCTGCGCCGGCAGCGTTCCGCGATCCAGAACGCGGCGAAGGTGCAAAACGCCCTTGCATACGCCATCGCGGCGCTTGAAGGGGACGGCGAGGCCCCCGGCGCGGACAGCCTGATCGAGACCGCGGTGCGCCAGCTCATCGGCGTATCGGACGTCGCGACCGGCGTAGGGGAGGTCGCTTCTCTGCTTGAGGGCGCGCGCGATACGGTATCGCAGGCCGCCTCTTTGCTCGACGACGCGCTTGCCGGCCTTTCCGGCAGCGAAAGCAGGCTCGATGAGATCGGCGAACGGCTCGACCTGCTCTACCGCCTTTCGCGCAAATACGGCCCTACAGAGGAGGAGATGCTGCGTTTTCTCGAAAACGCGCAGAAGGAGCTCGGCGAGATCGAATCGGCCGAAGGCGAGATCGAACGCCTGAACGGCGAACTGGAAGCCCAACGCATCCGGCTCGACGAAGCCGCAAAGCGGCTCTCTTCGCTCAGAAAAACGGCGGCCGAAAAGCTTTCCGCCGCCATACAGCGGGAGCTTTCTTACCTCGATATGCCGCGCGTGACCTTTGCCGTGCATTTCGCCCCCTCGGCGCTGCGCGAAACGGGGGCGGAGCAGGTTTCATTTCTGCTCTCCGCGAACCCGGGGGAGGAGCCGCGGCCGCTCGTAAAGGTCGCCTCGGGCGGCGAGCTCTCGCGCGTGATGCTCGCCATGAAAAACGCGCTGAACATGGAAAGCCCCGTCACCTCCCTGATCTTCGATGAGATCGACGCCGGCGTCAGCGGCAGCGCGGCGGACAAGATCGCGCAAAAGCTCTGGGCGCTCTCCGTCGGCAGTCAGGTGCTCTGCGTAACGCATTCGGCGCAGATCGCCAGCTTTGCCGACGCGCACAAACGGATCGAAAAAAAGATCGTGGGGGATAAGACCTATACCGGCGTCGCCGAGCTTACGGGCGAAGAGCGCGCCAAAGAGCTGGCTCGCATCACCTTCGGGCCGGAGGCGACCGATACGCAGGTGGATTCCGCCCGGCAGATGATCGCGCGCGCGGCCGGGGTGAAGGCCCGGGGCAAAACGCCCGCCGGCGCGTAACGCGGAAAAAAATACGGGAAACCTCTTGCAAAACGTTCAGAGATTTGTTATAGTATCTTTGTATTTGTTTAACATAAGTTTCATCTTCCGAAACGGAGAGAAAGGATCACGCACGATGGCTAAACTCAACAGAATCCTGAAAACGGCATGCACGGCGGCCGCCGTCGCGGGCGGCGCGTATCTTGCCTCCGGCGCCGTGGTATATGAAGGCGCCCTTTCGCGCTGGGGCTTTATCAACAGCGAACCCGAAGAGATCCTCAATAAGCCCGAAAACATGGAGATGTATCTCCGCGACGCGAACTTCCGCAAGGCGGACGACTGGTACGTCGCCGCGAACCCGGCGGATACAAAGCTTGTGAACGCCGTGGGCGAAACGCTGCACGCCGAGATCATCAACGCCGAAACCGAATCCCACCTCTGGGCGGTGCTGCTGCACGGGTATCACTCCCGCCCGCGCCTGATGGCGAAGCAGGGCGTGGTCTTCCATGAGATGGGCTATAACGTGCTCTTCCCCTATATGCGCGGCCACCGCAAGAGCGAGCAGAACCACTGCACCATGGGCTACCTCGACTGCTTCGATGTGATCGACTGGATCAACTACATCGTCTCCATCGATCCCGATTCAAAAATCGTCGTCTCCGGCTGCTCCATGGGCGGCGCCACCACCATGCTGGTAACGGGCGAGACCCTGCCTGAGAACGTAAAATGCGCGATCGAGGACTGCGGCTATTCCAACTGCTACGCCGAGTTCGAGGCGCAGATCGGCGAAACGCTGCACCTGCCGAAGTTCCCGTTCCTCACCGCCGCGAACGCCTATTCCAAGCTCTTCTACGGCTGGGATTTCAAAGACTGCAGCCCGGTGGACGCCGTCGCGCGGTCCAAAACGCCCACGCTCTTCATCCACGGCATGGAGGATACCTTCGTCCCGTTTGAGATGCTCTACGACGTATACGACGCCTGCGCCGCCGAAAAGGATATCCTTGAGGTGCCGGACGCGAAGCACGACGAATCCTGTTACGCGCACCCCGAGCTCTACTGGCCCAAGATCAAGGCGTTTCTCGCGCAGTATATGGGCGAATGACAATCTGTTTTTGAATTTTGAAAACCGGCTTTGCTCCGGTTTTCTTTTTTTTAATTAAAGAAGTCGTCAAGATCGCTCAGTCTTTGCGTACGGGGCGGCGTTTTCGTACTGTCCGGCCCGACGCCGTTGCGTTCCCATGTGCGGACCGCTGCCTGCCAGTCGCGCATCGGGTTTTTGCCCACCATCCAGCCGTTGGCTGCGTAGTGGTCCATAAAACGGTCCGCGTCCACCGAGTTGCCGCGTTCTCTGCAATAAGCGGCCACCATCTCCCTTGTGGGCGCGGTAAACCGTCTCGCGGTTTTCTTTTTTCTGTCCTCCGTACCGGCTGGCGGTACGGGCGCCGTAACGGCGTCGGCTTCGTTTTCGCAAGCGCTCTCTGTCTGATTCTGATTCTGATTTTTGCTCTTACTCTTACTGTCGTTATGTTCCGTTACGCCTTCGTTACGCGACGCGGGCCCTTCGGCGGGAGCTGTCCCGGCCGCAGACCGCGCCTCAGCCTCCTTTTTGCGGCGGCGGTAACGGGCCTGACGCTCGGCGTTCGTCATCGGCGCTTTCTCGCCGAGGCAGGCGGCCGCCTCCGGCAGATAGAACTCGTATTCCGAGCGTTTCTCCAGCATGCCGAGCGTCTGCAGCAGCGGCAGCCCCGCTTTTACAACGGAAACGGGCATACGCGTGAACGCCGCGATCGTTTTCGGGGTGAGGGGAATGTCGTCTCCGGCGAACAGAACGCCCTCCCCGGGGATGCTCTCGCACAGGAGCTTCAGGTACAGCAGCTCGATCTCTCTGCCGCGCGGCTGTTTTTCGAGATAGTCGAGTTCTTTGCTTCTGTAAAAATCGGTGCGCAGCTTCATCCAAAAATAAGATTTTTCCATTTTTTTTCTCCTTTTTTTCGTTTTTTTTGGGATCGTCTATATTATAGCAGAATGATTTTTTTTATGTAACCCGGGCAGGATCCGGCACGTTTTTTCGGGGAACGCGTAAGCTGTTACGGGACGAAGCAAAAGGAGGGGTATTGATGCGGCAGTTCGGGATCGACGTCTCCCGCTATCAGGGGGATTTCGATTTTGAGGAGGCCGTCAAAGAAGGCGTCCGCTTTGCCGTTCTCAAGGGCGGCGGCGCGGACGACGGCTTTTATACGGACGGCAGATTCGAAAGCTATTACGGTACCTGTACGGCGATGGGGCTGCCCGTCGGCGTATACTGGTTCTCGGACGCGAGGAGCGAAGCGGACGCGAAACGGGAGGCGGATTATTTCTACCGCCAGATCGTGCGCGGCAGGCGCTTCGCCCTGCCGGTATTCATCGACGTGGAGACCCGCGGCATGCTGGCGCTTTCGGCGAAGGCGCTCACGGACGTTGTGATCGCGTGGTGCGAGGCGATGGAGGGATACGGCTGCTGGGCCGGGATCTATTCATCCGCCTCGGTGTTCCGGGATCAGATGGAGGATACGCGCCTGCAGGCTTATACGCACTGGGTCGCGGCGTGGACGGGGGAGTGCCCCTACGACCGCGGCAGCCTCGGTTTGTGGCAGTTCGGGGGCGAGACGAACGAGATCAGATCCAACCGGGTCGCGGGCGTCGTGTGCGACCAGGATTATATGTACCGGGATTTCCCGGCCCTGATCCGCGCCGCCGGGCTCAACGGTTTCGGGGGCGGTGAAACGCAGAGCGCCGCGCCGGCCGCGCCGCCGCTCGAGACCGTCGCCCGCGAGGTGATCGCGGGCAAGTGGGGCAACGGCGAAGCCCGCAAGCGCAAGCTGCGCGAAGCCGGGTACGACCCCGCCGCCGTACAGGCGGAGGTGAACCGCCTGCTGGGGCTGCCCAATTACACGGCCGAGGATATCGCGAAGCAGGTGCTCGCCGGCGAATGGGGCAACGGCCTGATCCGAAAGCTGCGCCTGAAGGCCGCCGGCTGGGACCCGGATGAGATCCAGGCGATCGTGAACCGCCTGCTCTACGGCTGACGCCGTTAAAGCGGCGCAGTGAGAAGCGGATCTCCGGCTCCGAACGGGACGGGGATCCGCAGTAAGAAAAAAATTAAAAAACATGAAAAAAACACTTGCATTTTCGTTCGGCTTGTGGTAATATATCAATCGTTCCAAACAACCGGGTGTGGCGCAGTTGGGAGCGCGCTTGACTGGGGGTCAAGAGGCCGTGAGTTCAAGTCTCGCCACTCGGACCAGCAAAAAAACGTCTTTTGTCTACCGACAAAAGGCGTTTTTTTGAACGATGTGTTCCGCTCTCGCGGAACGTGATGCGCCCTACGGGCGTGATGCTTGCTTCGCAAGTGATGTGCGCTCCGCGCGTGAAAAGCGGAACACATCACATCACTGCGACCGTAGGGAGCAGCATCACTTTTGCCGCTTGCGGCAAAAACATCACTTGCGCCGTCGGCGCAAACATCACTTTACAATCACTTTTAAATATGGTATCATGAACCGAGAAATAACGAGGTGATACATATGTCCGAATCAAAACTGCGTGATTTGTCCATGAACTTCTCCGTCCAAATCATCAACCTTGTAAAAGACTTAAAAGCAAAGCACGAAACCGTGATCTCAAACCAGATCGGGTGTTCCGGCACCTCCATCGGCGCGAATATTTACGAAGCAAACTACGCGCAGGGC
>CADBOC010000213.1 GCA_902796175.1 Oscillospiraceae bacterium
AACGGGAGCTTCCTCGGCTTCGTTTATTTCGCCGTATCGAACACACGGCTCTCCCGGATGATATGCACTTTGATCTGACCGGGGTATTCCATCTCCGCTTCGATCTTCCGGGCTACGTCTCTGGCAAGGATCACCATCTGGTCGTCCGATACCTTTTCGGGCTTTACCATGATGCGGACCTCCCTGCCCGCCTGAATGGCAAAGCTCCGCTCCACCCCCGGGAACGAGGTGGAGATCTCTTCAAGCTGCTCAAGCCGCTTGATGTAGTTCTGCAGGTTTTCGCGTCTTGCGCCGGGGCGCGCGGCAGAGATCGCGTCCGCCGCCTGTACAAGCACCGCGACCACGGTCTTTGCCTCCACGTCGCCGTGATGGGCTTCGATCGCGTGCAGGACCTCTTCTTTTTCCTTGTACTTTTTGGCGTATTCCACGCCGAGGGCGATGTGCGTGCCCTCCAGCTCATGGTCGAGCGCCTTGCCGATGTCGTGCAGCAGCCCGGCGCGTTTCGCGGTCTTCACGTCGGCGCCGAGCTCGGCGGCCATCAGGCCCGCGAGGTAAGAGACCTCAAGGGAATGGTTGAGCACGTTCTGGCCGTAGCTGGTGCGGTATTTGAGCCGGCCGAGCAGCTTCACCAGCTCGCCGTTGATGCCGTTCACGCCGGCCTCGATCACGGCGCGTTCGCCCGCCTGCCGGATGGCGGTATCCACCTCGCGCCGCGCTTTTTCATACATCTCTTCGATGCGGGCGGGATGAATGCGCCCGTCGGAGATCAGCTTTTCGATCGTGATGCGCGCGATCTCGCGGCGAACGGGATCAAAGCTCGAAACGGTGATCGTTTCGGGCGTGTCGTCGATGATCAGATCCACGCCCGTCACGCTCTCAAGCGTGCGGATGTTGCGGCCCTCGCGGCCGATGATGCGGCCCTTCATTTCGTCGTTCGGCAGGTCGACCACCGATACGGTGGCTTCCGCCACGGAATCGGCGGCGCAGCGCTGGATGGCGGAGGCGATGATCTCACGCGCGAGCGCGTCGGATTCATCGCGCACCTGCTGTCTGTAGTCCATGATGCGCACGGCTTTTTCGTGATCGAGCTCGCCCTGAAGCTGCTGCAGAATGTATTCCTTCGCCTGTTCGCGGGTAAGGCCGGAGATCTTCTCCAGCATTTCGAACTGGCTCTTTTTGAGCGCCTCCACCTCGTCGAGACGCGCCTGCGCGTCGCGCAGCTTCTTTTCAAGCTGGTCTTCTTTTTTCTCGAGCGCGGCTGTGCGCTTGTCGATGGTCTCTTCCTTCTGGATCACGCGTCGCTCCTGGCGCTGTACCTCGGCGCGGCGGTCCTTGAGTTCCTTTTCATGCTCCTGCCGCTCGCGGTGGATCTCGTCGCGGGCTTCGAGGATCGCTTCGCGTTTTTTGGTCTCCGCCTCGTTGAGCGCGTTCGAAACGATGCGCTTCGCTTCCTCCGTCGCGTCGCCGATCGCCTTTTCCGCGACCTTTTTTCTGTAGATCATGCCGATCACAAAACCGATCGCGCAGAACACGACCGCGGCGATCACGATCAGTACGACCGTAAGACCGGGCATCATTCCGTGCGGCGCGCCGGCCAAAGAAATGAACGTATCGATCTTCATTCTCTGTGCTTTCTCCTCCTGTTTCTTTCTTTTTTATAGTTGATAATAAACGAATGCATTATCTTGTATATTATACAAAAATAAACGCAAAAAGTCAAGCAGTACAGCTTTACAATTTGCGTTTTTCAGGTATTTTTTTGTTAAGGCTGCACAGAAAGCAGCCGCAGCGCCAGCCGTTCGAGCGAGGGCGCGTCGGGGCAGCGCCAGGCGCAGTCCGCCTGCACGCCGACGCCGTCCGGGTCAAAGAGACAGCCGTCGATCCCGGCGTTCGCGGCGGCCTCCACGTCGATCGCGCGGTCGCCGATCATCAGGCACGCCTCCGGCTTCAGGGAATGCGCTTCAAGCAGAAAGCGCAGCGCGTCCGGCGCGGGCTTTAACGGAAAGCCGTTCTCCCGCGTGATAAAACCGGCAAAGAGGCCGTCGAGCGCATCGCGCTTCAGATATTCCAGCGCAACGCGGTCGCGGTGCGTATACAGGTAGTTTCTGCCGCCCCGCCGCACGATCTCCCGGAGCAGCTCCGGAATGCCGGGGTAAGGCGCGCCGCGCGGCGGAAAATCAAGATCGTCTTCGATCGCGTAAAATTCCCGTTTAAAGTCGTCGTCCGCGCCGTAAAAGCCGAGCGCGTGCCAGACCGTAACGCGCAGCTGCCGCATGGCCTCCTGCGGGTCGACCGAAACGCCCCTTCTGCGAAAGGCCTCGCAGAAGGCGGCGAGGGTGTGCGGATAGGTATCGTAGAGCGTGCCGTCAAAATCCCAGATAAAATGCCTTGTCATTCCCGTTTCCCCGCTTTGCGTCAAAGGCTGATCAGGCCCGCGTCCAGCAGCTTCTGTACGCTCATCAGCACGCCGATCCTTGCGTGGGCGTAGGTAAGGCCGCCCTGGTAATATACGGCGTAGGGCGGGCGGATCGGCCCGTCGGCGGAAAGCTCGATCGAGGAGCCCTGCACGAACGCGCCCGCGGCCATGATCACCTCGTCGGCGTAGCCCGGTATGGGGCTTGGCACCGGCGTTACGTAGCTGTCGACCGGGGCCGCGGCCTGCACGCCCTCGCAGAACGCGCACATGGCCTCTTTGGAGCCGAGGGAGATGCACTGGATGATATCGTGCCGCTCCTCCGCCGAGGCGGGCAGCACGCCGAAGCCGAGCTTTTCATAGACGGCCGCCGCGAGGATCGCGCCCTTGAGCGCCCCCGCCACCACGGTGGGGGCGAGAAAGAAGCCCTGATACAGGCTGCGGCTGAGTTCCAGCGACGCGCCCACATCCTGCCCTACGCCGGGGGCGGAAAGGCGGTAATGGCAGCGCTCGATACAGCGCTTTGTGCCGGCGATGTAGCCGCCGGTGGGGGCAAGGCCGCCGCCGGGGTTCTTGATCAGGCTGCCTACGATCATATCCGCGCCGACCTCGCTCGGCTCGATGCGCTCGGTGAATTCGCCGTAGCAGTTATCCACCATCACGGTCACGTCGGGCTTGATGCTCCTGATAAACGCGATCAGCCCGCCGATCTCGTCCACCGAAAAGCTCGGGCGCAGGCGGTAGCCCTTGGAGCGCTGTATCGTCACGAGGCGGGTGCGGTCGCCGATCGCGTTTTTGATCCCCTCGTAATCGAAGCCGCCGTCGGGCAGCAGCCCGGTCTCGCGGTAGGTCACGCCGTATTCCTTCAGCGAACAGGCGCAGTCCCGGATGCCGATCACTTCCTCAAGGGTATCATAGGGCCTGCCGACCGGCGAATAGAGCTCATCCCCCGGCAGCAGGTTCGCCGAAAGGGCGACCGCCAGCGCGTGCGTGCCGCAGGTAAGGTGACCGCGCACAAGCGCCGCCTCGGTACCGAAAACGGAGGCGTAGACCGCCTCCAGCGTGTCGCGCCCCTTGTCGTCGTGGCCGTAGCCGGTGGTGCCGGTCAGGCACCCCTCGTCCACCCGGTGCTCCCGCATGGCGAGCAGCACCTTCGCCTGATTGTACGCCGCCGTGCCGTCGATCGCGGCAAAGCGGTCGGCAAGGCCGCGCTCCGCCTGTTCCCCGAGCGCCTGCACGGCGTCCGAAAGGCCGAGCAGACCGTAAATGTTCCGTTCTCTGTTCCGGGCGTTTTCTTTCATCTCTCGTTTTTCATCTTTCGTTTTATTCTTCCGCCGCGTCGGCTTTTTTTACGTCGAACCAGAATTCGACGCCGCCCTCCACGTTTCGAACGCCGTATTCCATGCCGTGCAGGCGCTGGATCGCCGCCACGATCGCGAGCCCCAGACCGAAGCGCCCCTGAGAGCGCGAAAGGGATTTGTCTGCGCGGTAGAAGGAGGTCCAGATCTTGTCGATATCCTTGTCGTCGATGTGTTTTCCGGTGTTGAAGATCACAATACGGTAGCAGGCCGGCGATTCTTCGCAGTAAGCGCGGATCCGTTTTTCCCCGTCCGCGTGCGAAACGGCGTTCGAGAGGTAGTTGTTCACAACGGAGGAGAGGATCAGCTCATCCCCGAAGCCGGTGTACGGCGGCACGTCGTTGAGCCACGCGATCCCCTTTTCCTCCAAAAGCCCTTCGTTGCGGCGGAACCACTCCTCAATAAGCTCGAAGAGCGAAAACGCCTCCCAGTTCGGTTCGTACGCGCCGGAGGAGTATTTTGTGATCTCAAGGAGCTTCAGGATCATCGCGTTCATGCGCTGGCTCTCTTCGGCAATGATGTCGCAGTAGCTGTCGGCGGTCTCGGTCTTGCCGGCGGCGTAGAACATTTTCGCGCCCTCGGCGTAGCCCTGAATGATGGCGATGGGGGTCTTGAGCTCATGCGAAATGCCGGATATAAAGGTCTGCCGCAGGCTGTCGATGGTGCGCTCGTTCTCAATGTCGCGCTGCAGCTGCTCGTTGCGCTTCTGCAGATCCGTCAGCGCCGTATCGAGGGCGTCCGAAAGCTGGTTGATGCTCTGCGAGAGCTCCGTGATCTCAGACAGGCGCGTCGGCGGGCATTTCTCAGAGAAATCGAGCTTCGCCATACGGTCCGTAATGCCGCACATATTGCGGATGGGCTCCGTCATCCGTTTGATGTATGCCGAAAACACGATGAGGCCCGCCGCAAGGATCAGCATGATCATAAAAAAGGAGACCACGAAATCCACCTTTGTGGTCGTGAGCAGCTGGCTCACCTGCATGCAAACCTCCACCCTGGCGCCGCCGGGCAGATACTGATAGCAGTTCAAAAAGGTGACCTTGCGGTTGTGCTGCTCGCTCTCCAGGATCTGAAACCCCTTGCCCTCTCCCTTAACGGAGCCGTAAACGGGAACGTAGTCCTTTTTATAGGCGGCGTCGAGCGTTTCGGCGTCCTCCAGCGACTGCGGCAGGCTCTGAGCCAGCGCGCGGGAGGAGTAGACGAAGCGGTCGTCCGCGGTATAGAGCTCCACCGTGGAATCCGCGTCCTGCTCCACGCTCTTTAAGGTCTCAAAGAAATCCGCCGCGCCGTAGGCGGCGCTGATCTCTTCGGAGGCAAGCCAGAGTCTTGTTCCGGGAACCAAATAATAAGCCCATTCCGGCAGCAGATAGTACGCCGAAATGGGGATCAGGATCGCGAGGAGCATGATGATCACAATGCCCCCCATGATCCTGGTTCTGATGTTCCGCTGTTTTTCGTTCTTTTTCATGACCGCGCCGTTTTGTCGGGTTTCGTCACGTCCAGCTTATAGCCCGTGCCGTAGATGGTTTTGATATGGCCCGATCCCCATTCGCCGAGCTTGGTGCGCAGCCTTGCGACGTGGGAATCCACGGTGCGCACGTCGCCCGCGAAATCAAAGCCCCAGATGTCGTCCAGCAGCTGTTCGCGCGTAAAAACCCTGCCGGGCGCGGAAAGGAGCTTCTGCAGAATGCTGTATTCCTTCAGCGTCAGGCTCACGCTTTTGCCCTCGAGCCACACCTCGTGGGCGGAAGCGTCCATACGCAGCGCGTCGACCGCCAGCACGCTGCCGTTCCCCGCCGTGCTCTGGCGGCGGCGCAGCAGGGCCGCGACCCGCTTCATGAGCACAGAGGGCGAGCAGGGCTTGGTGACGTAATCGTCCGCGCCGGA
>CADBOC010000214.1 GCA_902796175.1 Oscillospiraceae bacterium
ATTGCAAGAAAAATCTGAAGGATCGACAAAAAAAGTGCCCGGCGCGGCGTCTGGTGCAAACGCGGGCCGGGCAATGCCGTTTGTATCAGTTCTGTTGCGGGCGAAAGACTGCCGTAAAACGGCAGGCGTTACGCGGCCTCGGCTTCGGAGGCGGGCTCCGAAGCAGGCTGCTCGGAAGAGGGTTCCGAAGAGGGCTCCGAAGACGGCTCCGAAGACGGCTCGGAAGAGGGCTCCGAAGACGGCTCGGAAGAGGGCTCGGAAGAGGGCTCGGAAGAGGGCTCGGAAGAGGGCTCGGAAGAGGGCTCGGGAACGGTACGGTCGCTGACTGTGCCTTCCGGCAGCGTAAAGGTAAGCGTGCCGAGTTCAGTCAGCCCTACCGCCGCGCGGAGCACCTCGCGGGCGTCCTCGGCAGTGATGGCGCCGTCGGCGTTCACATCCATCGCAGCGAACTCGGGCGAATTCTCTTTATACTCCTCGAGCCCCACAGCCGCGCGGAGCGCGAGACGCGCGTCCTCCGCCGCGATCTGCTGATCAAGGTCGCCGTCGCCGATCTTCAGCGTAACGGGGGAAGCAAGGGTAAGGCCGCAGATCTTGCAGACGTAGGTCGCAGCCGCGGTTTCGTCGGCTTCATCCGCGGGGGCAGGCTCCCAGGTATGGCCGAGCGCCGCGACCTTTTCGCCCGCGTTCACCGTTCTGCCGCAGCGAACGCATTCCGTGGCGCCGGTGCGGCCGGGGGCGACGCAGGTCGGGGCAAGATCCTCAGCGGGCGCGGCTTCGTGCCCGAGCGGATCGATGGTCCCGGTTTCGACAGTCTCGCCGCACACGGAGCAGCGGCGGATCTGTTCGCCCGCTTCGGTGCAGTCGGCTTCTTTTATTACGTTCCATACTTCGGCGGGCGTATGCTTATCGTCCCGGCAGCTCCGGCCGAGCAGCTCCGGAAAATCGAGATAGCAGGCGCTGACCGCAAAGGGCGTCGCGTCGTCCGCCGCGGCAGTCTGAAGCATTGTCGCGCCTTCAAACGCGGGCGTTTCGGCTGTGGGATCACTGACCCAGAGCGCCGCGTCGGGGAAGAGCGCCGCAAGGGCGGGATCCGCCTGAGCGAACGCTTTTTCGCAGTAAAAACCCGGGAAGTAGCCGTCTGCGGATACGGTCTCGGCGAAGCGCTTCGCCGCTTCGCCGAGAAGCGGAAGCTCGGTTCCGGAGGGCTCTTCCGATTCGGAGGGCTCTTCGGTCTCGGAAGGCTCCTCCGTTTCGGCGGGCGTTTCGGCGGTTTCAGTGGGCTCTTCCGTTTCGCCGGGCGTCTCCTCAGCGTCGTCCGCCTCTGTCTCGGGGGCCGTATAGTACAGGCAGAGCGGCAGCGTGAGCGCCGCCTTCGCGACGGCCGGCGTCTGCAGCAGCGCGTCCGCGGCCGCGGCGGCAGCCTCCTCCGTTTCGGCGGAGCTGATCAGGTAGGCGCCGACGGCCAGACCCGCCTCTTTGGCGGCGGCGTAAAGCGTTTCGAACGCGGCCTCCGCGGTATAACCGTCGCCGGCCTCGTTCTCAGCGCCCGCACAGAGCATAACGCCCTTTACGCCCTTTTCGGTCAGCGCCTCAAGCGGCAGCGCCTGCGTTCCGGCAGGGATCGTCGCGACCGTGCTCTCAGCGTCCAGCAGCTTCGAATATTTCAGCGAGATCCAGCCGTAATAGCCGTCCACCAGCACGCGGCCGTAATAGCCGGCGAGGACCTCCTCTACATGGAAAAGGCGGTTGGCCGGCATATAGCAGCGTTTGCCATCGGTATTCCTGACCTCGGAGGCCTGAGAGGTAGGCGCGGTACGCATGACCATATCGTAATCCGATACATAGTGCCCCACGGTCTTATCGGCCGCGGGTTCATCCTCTGCGAAAACGGAAACGAGCGGAAGGCTGCTCCAGATCATGCAAAGCGTGAGCAGAAGCGCGAACAGTTTGTTTCGTTTTTTCATGTTTTTGATTCCTTTCACTTATAAAGCGGGCCGTAAGCGGCGCAGGCTCTGTAATCCGCGCCCTCAAGGTCCTTCGTGCCGAAGGCGTTCCACGCGGCGGGGCGGAAGATCTCTTCATCCGGCACGTTGTGCAGCCCCACGGGGATGCGCAGCATGGAGCACATGGTGATGAGGTCCGCGCCGATGTGGCCGTAGGTGATCGCGCCGTGGTTCGCGCCCCAGCAGTTCATCAGATCGTAGGCGGAGCGGAACGGCCCTTCGCCGGTGCAGATGGGGGTGAACCAGGTGCAGGGCCAGGTGTAGTCCGTGCGCTTCCACAGCGTATCGGAGACCTCGTCCGGCAGGTGGACGGTATAGCCCTCCGCGATCTGGATCGTGGGCCCGAGGCCCTTTACCAGATTGATGCGGATCATGGTGGCGGGCATTTCGGCGCGGGTCAGGAAGCGGGAAGAAAATCCGCCGCCGCGGAAGTAGCCGTTATCCGCCGCGCACCATTCGGTGGCCTTGAGCATGGTCTCGATATCGGCCTCGGTCACCTCGTACCAGGGCTTGATCACGGGCTCGCCGTCGGCGTTCTTTACTTCGCCGCAGGCGTCGAGGCAGCACGCGCCGGAATTGATCAGGTGGATAAAACCGCCGGCTGCCTTCGCCCTGCCCTGGAGTTCATAGCCCGTTACGCGCTTTACGGCGTCGGCGCTCCAGAAGGTGCGAACGTCCGCGAACATCTGCGCGCGGTTCGTGAGCAGCTTCATAAAGAGCATGGAAAGCCCGTTGAGCGTATCGTTTTCGGTGGCGAGCACATACGGCTCGCGCGCGCCGTTCCAGTCAAAGGACGTATTGCACATGGCTTCGCCGAAATCGCAGTTCGGATAGAAATCCGTCCACTGGCGCTGGCCCTGAAAGCCCGCCGCAATGGCGTTGTGGCCGGCCATTTCCTCTTCGCGGCCCTCGGGCAGATTCGGGTTGCCGTTCATCAGATCCTTGATGATGACCATCATCTTGACGACGAACTCCCAGTCCTTTTCCTTCTGCTCGGGGGTCTTGCGGACGAACTCCGGATTCTTGTCAAAGCCCTCGGGGCAGTGCGCCTTCGTCCAGGCGAGCGCCTTTTGGAATTCGGCCTCGTCGTAAATGCCCTCCGTCATGCGTCGGATGATCTCGACCTCGTCCACGCTCTCGACGCGCATACCGAGATATTCCTCAATGAACTCGGGGCTGATGGAGGAGCCGCCGATGCCCATGCAGATGGAACCGATCTGCAGATAGGATTTGCCGCGCATCGTGCATACGGCGACCGCCGCGCGGGCAAAGCGCAGCAGCTTTTGAGCCACGTCTTCGGGGATGGAGGCGTCGTCCGCCTCCTGCACGTCTCTGCCGTAGATGCCAAAGGCAGGCAGGCCCTTCTGCGCGTGGGTCGCGAGCACGCTCGCGAGATACACGGCGCCCGGGCGCTCGGTGGCGTTAAAGCCCCACACGCCCTTGACGGTCATGGGGTCGGTATCCATGGTCTCGCTGCCGTAGCACCAGCAGGGCGTAACGCTCAGCGTGATATCCACGCCCTCGCGCTTGAACTGCGCCGCCACCTCGGCGGCCTCCGCCACGCGGCCGATGCTCGTTTCGCTGATCACGACCTTTACGGGTTCGCCGTTCGAATAACGAAGGTTCTCGGTAAAGAGCTTCGCCGCCGCCTGCGCCATGCCCATCGTCTGATCCTCAAGTCCCTCGCGCACCTTCAGCGGGCCGCGCCGCGCGTCGATGATGCGACGGATACCGATGACCGGATACGCGCCGATCAGTCTGCTTTCTGCCATATAAAAAACAACTCCTTTTCGTATATTTAATCAGGATAATCATAACACTTTCGCACACTGAAATCAACCGTTGTATCAAAAAAAACAAAAATTACCCTCTCCCGGGGTACGGGAGAGGGCAGGAAGCGGCCTGAAGCCTGTAACGGACTTTATCTGTTGAAGAGAGTCCTGAAGAAATAGGCGATCCTGTGGAAAAACGCGATCAGCCAGCCGAACGCGCCGTCGTGCCGCTGGTGGCAGTAGGGGCAGAGGTCCGCCGCCAGGTTCGCGCCGCAGTCGTCGCAGACGTCGTTGCCGTCGGCGTCGGTATGGGCGGTCTTATCGAGCGTTCTGGTTTCTGCGTAACCGCAGTCGGCGCAGGTACGGTGCTGCGCGCCCTCGGCGGTACAGGTGGCGGCGCGGTCGGTCGTCCACGCGCCGAAGCTGTGGCCCTTCGCGCTGCCGGAGGTGAAGGTGTGCGACGCGCTGTTCTCAACGGCGCCGCAGACGGAGCAGCTGTAGTAGTATACGGCGGGGGCGGTGCAGGAGGCGGCCGCCTTCAAAGCTTCCGCCTTTACGGTTTTCGCGGTATAGCTGTGCCGACCGGTGGGCTCGATGGGCGTGTCAAGGCTGCGCGTTTCGGCGCAGTTGCGGCACTTTTCATGCTGCAGACCGGCCTCGCTGCAGGTCGCGGCGCGGTCGGTCACCCAGAAGAACTGGTGGCCGTTCGGTTCGCCGTAGACAAAGGTTTCGGTCCCCTTTTCGCCGCACTTGCTGCAGGATACGTAGTAAACGGCGGCTTCGGTGCAGGTGGCGGCGGACTTGAGATACCTGTTCTCCGCTTTTTCGGCGGTAAAGCTGTGGCCGGTATGGGCGACGACAAGCTCGGCGTCCGAAACGGCGGTGGCGGCGTTCTGATCGGAGAACTTCTGCTTGCAGACCGAGCAGGTCCAGTAGGCAATGTGACCGTCGGCGGTGCAGGTGGCGGCCTGGGCGGCGGTCTTGCTCAGGGCGTGACGGCCGGTGGGCGGCGCGACGGTATCTTCTGCTGTGATCTCATTCGCCGCGGCCTGATCCGAGAAAAGCTTTTCGCAGCGGGTGCATCTGAAGTATTTGACCGTGCCGGGCTCGACGCAGGTGGGGGATTCGGCGGGTACGGTGGTCAGCGCGTGCCCCTTCGCCGGGAGAGCGGGCACAGTCTCGATGCGGTTTTCGGCGTTTTCATCGGAGAACATTCTGCCGCATTCGCCGCAGGTCCAGTACGCATCGTTGCCGCCCGCGGTGCAGGTCGGCTCAACGGCGTCGGTCTTTGTGAGCGTGTGGCTCAGCGGCTCGCCGTACGCGTAGGTCGCCGTACCCTTTTCGTCGCAGTTCTGGCAGGCGTAATAGTATTCGGCGGGCACGGTGCAGGTGGCGGGGCTCTTCAGATATTCGTCGGAGACGGCCTTGCGCGTAAAGCTATGCGCGCCGGCGGGGATCGTTTCGGTCGTCGCGGCGGTGCACCAGCGGCAGCGCACGGTCTTTTCGCCCGGGTGCTGGCAGGTGGCGGGCGTCGTGATCTCGGCGTCCTGCCAGACGTGATCCTCCGCTTCGTATACGCTCGTGATCGTCAGGTTGCCGTTCACGGGGGTGTAGGGCTGATCCCAGCCGGTGAATTTCAGGTGCTGGTCGTCTGTATAATCCTCATAATCTTTCACAGCGGGCGCTTCTACGTCCGTCGCGCCGAGGGCGAGATCCGTCACCTCGGAGAGGACCTCGCCGGAGAGACCGTCAATGAAGGTAACGGTATAGGTGGGCTCCACGGCGTCGCCGATCTCAATGGTGTAATCCTCGGCGATGCCGGTGATCTCATAGGTGCGCTCCAGAGCGCCGGCGTTATGCGGCTTCGCCGTTACGGTACCGGTGTTCACGGTGACGACCGGCTCGCATTTGAATTTGCTGGCCTCGAGCTTGAGCTTGATCGTAAGAACGTCGGACATTTTCGCGGAGGCGGCGGGCTGCTGCGTTACGGTATAGCCGGTACCGACCGTATAACCGACGCGGGTATAGGTCTGCTCCTCCCATTTCGCGTAGAGCGTCGTTTCTGCGGGCGGGGTGTAGCTGCCGCCGCCGAAGCCCACGCGGTAATTGTCGCTCAGAGAGGGATCGGAGTACCACGCCACAAAGCGGTAACCGTCCTTTTTGGGATCGGGCAGCGTAACGGCGGAGTCCGTCCAGTTCGCGTAGAGCTCGATCTCGGCGTTCTCTACCGTGGAAAGGCCCTGTACGCTCTGGCGGTCGGTATAGGCGTTCGTACCGTAGAGGGAGGTCGCCCAGCCGGAGAAGGAGGAAACGGCGGTGTCGCTGACGACGGAGTTGCCGTCCGTCGCGCCGTTATATACGTAGCTCACGCTGAACTCGCGGGTAAAGCCGTTCGCGTTCAGATTGCGCGCCGCGTTCACGGGCAGCTTTTGCTGCGTCATGCTGCCGCCGGTGTTGCCGGCGCCGTGGAAGTTCACGAAATACGCTCTCGTCACGATGGCGTTGAGCGCGTTGTTGAGCGCGGCGGTCTTGCTCTGGAGCTCCGAGGCCGTAACGGTGGCGCATTTATAGACGTTCGCGTTGTAGGCGTTCCAAAGCGGCAGCGCGGCGTTTTTCGCCGCGACGAGATTCGCGTAGCTCTCGGCCGTGCAGTCGCCCTCGTTGACGGCGTTCGCTTCGTCAATGGCAGCCTTCAGAGCGTTGACCTGCGTGGTGACGTCCGTATACACGCTGTAGTTACCGTAGTGGAGCCAGATGTAGTCGCCGCCGGCGCCCCGGTTCAGATCCGAAACCTCGCCGGTGTTGTCGCGCTCCGCGGTCAGGAAGTAGCTCTCCCATTTCGCGGAATCGTTGTTGCCGTTGCCCTTGCGGAATTCCGTGATGGGAAGACCGTAAGCGGGATCGTTGGTTTTATAGAGATAGATATAGTCCGAGCCGCTGCCGCGCGCCTCGTTGAAATCCACGTCGGAGCCCAGCGTAAAGTTCACGCTGCGGCCGTTCACGGTGAAGGCCTGGGTCGCCGGCGTACCGGAGGAGTGCTTCATCCGGATATAGGTACCCCACGCCTGGCTGATATCCGTGGTGGTGCCGTAGGCGATATAGATGTAGTTATACCGCTTGAAGATGTTGCTGCCCATGCCGGAAAGCCAGTCTGCGTCCAGCAGGTTGGGGTTTTCGTCGTTTCTGGCGTTATTCTTCGCCTTGTCGGAATCTTTGTCATAGCCCACGTGGATGGATTTGATAAACTGCGTACCGGCAGGGTAATAGTAATAGTGCCCGGGCACGTAGTTCGTTGAATTGCGGTTGGTCGCGACCGCGGCGTCGGCCGACGGGGAAAAAGTCGGCGTAAGCAGCGGCGCGGCGGCAAGCGCCATAACCAGAGCCAGCAGAACAGAAAACAGTTTTTTGCTGCGGGTTGTACGGTTCACGGGGTCATCCTCCTCTGATCGATATTGTATATTATTATACATTTACTATTTTAACAGATAAACCATTCGCGTACAAGTCAAACTTTCTTAACATAATTCACAAAATATTCTTATTTGTGTTGTTTAAAATAACGCCCGTCAACGAAAATCGAACGAAAAGATCCCCGCCCGCTCTGTCTCTTCCTCTCCCCAGACGGAACCGAGGATCAGCGTCAGCCCGGTTACGGGAACATCCGGCAAGGCGA
>CADBOC010000215.1 GCA_902796175.1 Oscillospiraceae bacterium
GCGCTTCAGCGGCCGGTGAGCTCCCTTGCGATGCGCACGGTCTCCATGGCGTCGGCGGCGTAGAAATCGGCGCCGAGGTCCTTCGCGTATTCCGGCGTCAGCACCGCGCCGCCCACGATCACGCGGCAGTCCGGCGCGTTTTCGTGCAGCAGCGCCACGGTCTCGCGCATGGCGGGCACGGTGGTCGTCATCAGGGCGCTGAGGCCTACGATCTTTGCCCCGTACCGTTTTACGGCGTCAAGGGCCGTTTCGGGCGAAACGTCTTTGCCGAGATCGACGACGCGGAATCCGAAGTTCTGCAGCAGAAGCTTAACGATGTTCTTGCCGATGTCGTGCACGTCGCCCTTCACGGTCAGCAGCACGACCGTCTCGCCGGAATCCGCCTCCTTTGCCGGCGTTACGGCGCGTATCTCTTCGAACGCGGCTGCCGCCGCCTCGGCGCTCATGAGCAGCTGCGGCAGAAAGAGCCGTTTTGCCTCAAACGCCCGGCCGACCTCCCCGAGCGCCGGAATGATCCCGTTTTCGATGAGCGAGAGCGGTTCGGTACCGGCGGCGAGCGCCGCTTTCGCCTCTTTTGCCGCGTTCGGGCGGTTGCCGCTCAATATCGCGCCGAAGATCCCGGATCTCTCTTCTGTCTTCTTCTCCGCCGGGAGAACGGCGGCGGAGGCGGCGGCGGTCGGGTGCGCTGAAGCGAAGGCGATATAGTTTGTAAAGCCGGGGTCGGCTCCCGTGAGCGCGGTGAAGCTGACGTAGGCGCGCATCATCGGCTCGCTGAACGGATTCATGATGGCGGCGGAAAGCCCCCGCGCCATGGCGGCGGTGAAGAACGCCGCGTTGATCGCGGGGCGGTCCGGCAGACCGAAGGAAACGTTCGAAACGCCCAGCACCGTATGGCAGCCGAGCTCGTCTCTGATCATGGCTACGGCGTCGAGCGTCGTACCGGCGGCGGCGGGGTCCGCGCTGACCGCCATGCAAAGCGGGTCGAAAACGAGGTCCGCTTCGCAAAGCCCGTATGTCTTTGCCGTGTCGAGGATGCGCCGCGCGATCGCGAGACGCCCTTCGGCCGAAGCGGGGATGCCGTTTTCGTCAAGGGTCAGGGCGACTGTGACCGCGCCGTATTTTTTCGCGAGAGGGAAGACCGCCCGCATCACCTCTTCCTTGCCGTTTACGGAGTTGATGAGGGCCTTGCCGTTGTAGATCCTGAGCGCCTGCCCGAGCGCGGCGGGATCCGCGGAATCGAGCTGCAGGGGCAGATCCGTCACGGCCTGGATCTCGGCCACCGTTTCGGGCAGCGCCTTTTTTTCGTCAAGCTCCGGCAGACCGACGTTTACGTCCAGGATATCCGCGCCCGCCTCCTGCTGGCCGACGGCCTCCTGCAGAAGGTAGCCGACGTCCCCTTCGAGCAGCGCCTGTTTCAGGCGTTTTTTGCCCGTGGGGTTGATGCGTTCGCCGATCAGCAGCGGCTTTTCGCCGAAGCAGACCGCCCCCGTATAGGAGCTGACGACGGCGCGCCGTTTTACTTCGCGCCGGACGGGCGAGCCCGTTTTTACGGCTTCGGCGACGGCCCGGATGTGATCGGGGGTCGTGCCGCAGCACCCGCCTACAAGCGAAGCGCCGGCCCTGACCGCCCCGACAGCCGCCGCCGCGAATTCGGCGGGTCCGACGGGGTAGAAGGTTTTGCCGTTTCGTTCCGTCGGCAGCCCCGCGTTCGGCTTGAAGAGCAGCGGCGTAGCGGAGACCTTCGCGAGGCGTTCGAGCACCGGCATAAGCCTGTCCGGTCCGTAGGAGCAGTTGAGCCCCAGGGCCGACGCGCCCATGCCCTCGAGCAGCGCCGTCATCGCCTCGGGCGAAGCGCCGGTCAAAAGCTTTCCGTTCGCGCCGTAGGCGTTTGAGACGAATACAGGCAGACTGCAGTTTTCCTTTGCAGCCAGCAGCGCCGCTTTTGTCTCATACGCGTCGTTCATTGTTTCGATGAAGATCAGATCCGCCCCGTATTTCGCGCCGCAGCGAACGACCGGCGCGAAGGCGGCGACCGCCTCC
>CADBOC010000216.1 GCA_902796175.1 Oscillospiraceae bacterium
AGCACGTCGCGAGAATCAGCAGCGACAAAAGCGCCCCAAGGATCTGTTTTGCATTGCGTTTCATGGAAAAATGGTCCTTTCGTTTTTACATATTTGAGAACGATTCTCATTTTAACACGTTTTTGTGATTTGTCAAGCAGTTTTGCGGCATATTCAAAATGACTTCTGAAAACTTAGGCATTCTACACAAAATCTACCGGAATTCAAAACAGTATATTGACAAAATGTAAATTCGGCGTTAATATTTAATGGAAAATCAGCAAAGGAGAAAGCTTATGAAAAAACGGATCTCAATCTTACTTGCCACGCTGATGCTTCTGCTTATCGCGGCGCCGTCCTTCGTTGCCGTAGGCGCAACGGATTATTTCTTTTCCTACACGTATTCCGACATCCAGGCAGAAAAATACAGCGATCTGCAGCGTTACAAAGACAAGAACGGGAACTATCACTCCAACATCATCACCGATTCCCACCCGGACTGGGGCTCCCAGGACCTTCCCTATAACGACGCCTCTCACGGCGTTTCCCGGGCGAACCTGATCTATCTCGCCAAAAACGAACGCGAAGGGTTCCAGGTCTATTTTTATGAGAAGGGCGCGGGCAGGAACCTTCGCCTTGAGGTCGGCGAATTCACAAACGCCGCCGGCGACGTGCTGCCCCACGAGGTGTTCCGCGAGGCGTATTTCACGCCGGAGGGCCTAAGCTTTGAAGGCCAGTCCCTGACTCTGGCGGACGCGCTCATCCCCTGCGATTCCGTTACCGAAATCGAGACCGTCCAGGGCGAGAACGAGATGTTCTATATCGAGGTGCGTTCCTCCGCCGACCAGCCCGCGGGCGTGTATTACGCGGACGTTAAGCTCTACGACGGCGATACGGCGCTCACCCCCACCAAGGGAATCACCCGCATGGCGGCGGTCGTCTGGGATTTCGCCCTGCCGGAGCAGCATTACGGCAGCATGATCACGGGGCTCTATAACACCGCCTCCAACTATGCCGCGTGCACGGGTTTTCTGACGCAGAACGGCGTGAACATGTACGGCTGGACCGGAACGGACGTCGCCGGGGACGCGAAGACCCCCGAAGACCGCGAAAAGATGGACGCGATCCTGGCCGGCTGGCAGGAGTACCTGCTGGATCACGGCATCACCACCTATGAGATCCCCCGCCATCTGATCGACGACGATCCGAAGGCCGCGGAGCTTGCCCTGGCCGACGTGCGCAGAAAGAATTTCTTCGTGCCGATGATCCACTCCCCCTCGGGCGGGCAGTACGACGAGATCACCCTCGCGAAGATCCTGCAGTATAAGGATCTGATCGGCGACAACGAATACCTGATGAAGAAGGCCACCCTCTACGTGGCGGACGAGCCCGATCTCGCCTCGACCTCCGCCGCCGTCCAGAACAAGCTCGCCGCCGCCAAAAACACCTGGCCGGAGCTTCGCCGCCTCGTCACCTACTGCAACACGAACTATACCCCGCAGCAGGTCCTTGAAACGCTGAACGCGGATGAGACCGTCATCTGCCTCAACAACAGCCTGCTTGCCGGCGACGCGGCCTATTTCAACGCCTACACGAACGATTTCACCCATCGTTGGCGCTACCATGGCGACATGCTGCTCGGCGGCGTGGAGCTCTGGAAGTGGGGCAAGAGCACCAACGGAATGCTGCGCAGGATCCTCTTCTGGCAGCAGCACGCCATGGAGGAGGATACCTTCCTTTACTGGAACTGCGCCGCATTCGGCGACGTCGATATCTGGGGCACCCGCACACTGCCCGCGTCCTCCGGCGTTCAGACCGGCAACGGCAACGGCATCCTGCTCTATCCCGGCGTTCCGGTCGGCCAGCCGGCAGAGACCCCCATCGCGTCCCTGCGCCTGAAGCAGGCGGCCTCCGGCATCGACGACGCGGACTATCTGGCGCTCGCGAAGGAATTCATGAGCGAAGAGGATTATATCACCTATCTGCGCTCGTTCCTGAAAAACGCGAAGACCGAAGACAAAGCGCAGCTGATCTTCAACACCGACGGCAGCTACTGGGCCGCCTTCCCGATGAACGAGACCTATTCCATGAACGCCGCCAGGATCCGCCTGGGCAACGCGCTTGAGAGCGTTGTGGGCGAGCACGAATTCGGCGACTGGGAGATCGTGGTAACGCCGGACGAGACCCACAACGGCCTTGCCGTACGCCGGTGCGCGAACTGCGGCACCGAAGAGAGCAAAAAGATCGGCCTCTGCGACGAGGGACATCACTATTTCGGCGATCCGGTCGCCGACAACGAAGAGACCCACACCGCGACCTGCGAGGTATGCGGCGTCACCGAGACGGCCGCGCATACGCCCGAGACCGTTCCCGCCAAGGCGCCCACCTGCACCTCTGACGGCGCAACCGAGAGCGTTGTCTGTGCGGACTGCGGCTATGTGATCACCGCTGCCGAGACCGTTCCCGGCGGCCACAAGCTCGGCGAATGGATCGAAGGCGAAGAAGCGACCTGTGTCAAAGAGGGCGTAAAGGGCCACTATACCTGCAGCGTCTGTAAAAAAGATTTTGACGCCGACGGAAACGAGCTCGCTTCGATCGCGATCCCGAAGGATATGAAGCACCACGTCGGCAAGCTGGCCGTAGAGAACGCCGTTCCCGCCACCTGCACAACGGCAGGCTATACGGGCGATTCGATCTGCACCGCCTGCGGCAACGTGAAGACCCCCGGCGAAGCGATCCCCGCCAAGGGTCACAAGTGGAACGCGGGCGAAGAGACAAAGGCCCCCGGCTGCACCGAGAAGGGCGTTAAGACCTACACCTGCGCCGACTGCGGCGCGACCCGCACCGAGGAGATCGCGGCGCTCGGCCACGCGGCGGCGGACGAAAACGGCAACTGCACCCGCTGCGGCGCGTCGATCGTATCGGTCTGCCCCTACTGCGGCGGACAGCACACCGGCTTCTTCGGCAGCATCGTCGCGTTCTTCCATCGGATCGCGTACTTCTTCCGCAATCTGTTCGCGAAATAATCATATCGGCTTCCCGTTCAGAATGCCCCAAGCGTCCCCCGGTCTTATTTTGACCGGGGGACGATCTCTATAGTGAAGAGTGAAGAGTGAAGAGTGAAAAGTGAAGAGTGAAAAGTGAAGAGTTCGCCCATTTTATAAGTAAGATCAAAACGCGAAGCGTTTCCGACATTTCTCATTTCTAACTTCCAACTCGCGCATTCAGCGCGCCAAATCCGGATTTGAAGAGATGTTCCGCGGGGAACAGCATTCACCGGTTCTCTGTAGGGGGCGGCATTTATGACGCCCCGGACGCGC
>CADBOC010000217.1 GCA_902796175.1 Oscillospiraceae bacterium
ATCGGGACCAAGCGCCTGTATGAGATCCTTGAAAAGATCACCGAAGGCAAGGGCACCCTTGCGGATCTCGACGAGATGGAAGCGCTGTGCAAATACATCAAAGAGAACTCTCTCTGCGGCCTGGGCCAAACCGCCCCGAACCCCGTGCTTTCCACCTATCGCTTCTTTAAAGATGAGTACGTCGCGCACGTTGTGGATAAGAAGTGCCCCGCCGGCGTATGCAAAGGCCTTCTGCAGTTCGTCATCGACCGCGACGCCTGCATCGGCTGCGGTCTCTGCGCCAGAAACTGCCCGGTGAACGCCATCACCAAGACAGACTACGTCGCGCCCGGGCACAAGCTGCCTTCTTATGTGATCGATCCCGCCAAGTGCATCAAATGCGGCGCATGCCTTGCCAACTGCAAGAAGAACGCGATTTCCAAGAAATAAGGAGGAACGGATAAGATGGCTGATGTAAATATTAAGATCAACGGCAGGGAGTATACCGTTCCTGCGGGCGTTTCGATCCTTGAAGCGGCCCGCAGCGCCGGGATCCGCATCCCGACCCTCTGCTATCTGAAGGAGATCAACGAGATCGGCGCGTGCCGTATCTGTATGGTAGAGGTCAAGGGCGCCCGCAGCCTTGTGGCCGCCTGCGTATTCCCCGTAAACGAGGGCATGGAGATCTTCACCAACACCCCGAAGGTCGTGGAATCCAGAAAGACCACCCTTAAGCTCCTGCTCTCCAACCACAAAAAGGAATGCCTCTCCTGCGTGCGCTCCGGCTCCTGCGAGCTGCAGAAGCTCTGCCACGATTACGGCGTGGAGGATGAGAACGCCTTCGCCGGTGTTACGACCCATTACGAGATCGACGCCTCCGCCTCCCATATGTACCGCGACAACGACAAGTGCATCCTCTGCCGCCGGTGCGTAGCGGTGTGCAGCGCGAATCAGGCTGTCGGCGTTATCGGCGCCAACGCGCGCGGCTTCGATACCCACATCGGCTGCGCCTTCGAAAAGCCCCTCGGCGAAGTGGGCTGCATCTCCTGCGGCCAGTGCATCACGGCATGCCCGACCGGCGCGCTCTCCGAGCGCGACGATACCGCCAAGGTAACCGCGGCGCTGCTCGATCCCGATAAGCACGTCATCGTTCAGACCGCGCCCGCGGTGCGCGTCGGCCTCGGCGAGGAATTCGGACTTCCGATGGGTTCCATCGTCACCGGCAAGCTGGTCGCGTCTCTTCGCGCCCTCGGTTTTGACCGCGTGTTCGACACCAATTTCTCCGCCGACCTTACCATCATGGAAGAGGCGCATGAGTTCATCGACCGCTTTACCCGCAAGGATCATCTGCCGATGATCACCTCCTGCTCGCCCGGATGGATCAAGTTCTGCGAGACCTATTATCCCGACTTTATCCCGAACCTCTCCACCTGCAAATCCCCGCAGGGTATGTTCGGCGCGACGGCGAAGACCTTCTATGCCGAAAAGATGGGCATCGATCCCAAGAACATCTACGTCGTGAGCGTTATGCCCTGCACCGCCAAAAAGTTTGAAGCGGAGCGGCTCGATCACACCGCCGTCCCGGGGCTTGCCGACATCGACGCCGTTCTTACGGTGCGCGAGCTTGCCAGAATGATCAAGAAGGCCGGCATCCTCTTCAATGAGCTGCCTGACGATACCTACGACGCGCCCTTTGGCCTCGGCTCCGGCGCCGGCACCATCTTCGGAGCGACCGGCGGCGTGATGGAAGCGGCCCTCAGAACCGCCTACGAGACCCTGACCGGCGAGACGCTCGAAAAGCTCGAGTTCGAGGAGGTGCGCGGCACCGAGGGCATCAAAGAGGCGACCTACACCATCGGCGGCGCCACGATCCGCGTGGCAGTCTGCTCCGGCACCGCGAACGCGAAGAAGGTGCTTGAAATGGTGAAGAGCGGCGAAAAGCAGTACGACTTCATCGAGGTCATGGCCTGCCCCGGCGGCTGCGTAAACGGCGGCGGGCAGCCCATCGTACCGGCGTATATCCGCAACTTCACGGATGTGCGCGCGATCCGCGCCGCTGGCCTCTATAAGGACGATCAGCAGCTGCCCGTGCGTAAATCTCACGAGAACCCGGATATCCAGGCTGTATACGAGCAGTTCTTCGGCGCGCCCAACTCCCACAAGGCGCACGAGATCCTGCACACCGGCTACACGGTTCGTCAGAAATACTGATCCGAATACATCCGGCTGCGTTTGTCGGCAAACGCAGCCGGTTTTGTTTGATAAAGCTGAATTTTACATGCGTTCCTTTGATTTTCGGTTGCTTTTTATTGTCACTTGTGATAATATATAAATATTGATCATCAAAAGACAGAAGGGAAGTGCGGCGCCTGTGAGGCGCTCTGCGCGAAAGCTTATGGGTAAACTATACGATCTGATCCCCTCGCAGCTTAATATCTACATGCTTGTAAAGTTCAGCTTTCACAAGCAGATCGTGCAGATCCCGTCCTCCTTCGCGGTGGACGCCGACATCGATTTCGATCTTCTGACCAGGGCGCTCAACATTGAGTTCCGGCGCAACGATTCCACACGCCTGCGTTTCACAAAGGTCGACGGAAAGATCAAGCAGTTTTTTCTTGATTCCTATTCCGTAAAAAGCGTGCCGATCCTGCGCTTTTCCAGCCGCGCCGAGCAGGACGCGTTCTTCACAAAAGACGCCCGCAAGCCCGTCCGCTTTATGCAGGACGAGATCTTCCGCCTCTATTTCTACGTCGCGCACAACGGCTATAAGGGCGTTTACCTGAACTGCACGCACCTTGCCATGGACGCGATGGGCATCATGGTATTCTTCCTCGATCTTCTGGCCGTTTACCGCGCGCTTGAAACGGGCTCTGAAATGCCCCAACCGCTTTACCGCTATGAAGACTATATTGTAAAAGAGCTTGAACGCGCCTACGATCCCGGCAGACTCGCCAAGGGTGAAGCTTTCTATAAATCGTATTTCGCCCAGGGCGGCGAGCCCTTCTACGCCGGCGTGCACGGTCCCGCCATGCTTGAAGCGGAGCGCAGACGCACGGGCAAGCCCGACCTGCGCGTCACAAAGGGCGCTTACGCCCCGAAAAACGCGCGGGCGAGCGTACTGCAGATCCCCATCGGCAAAAAGGACGCCGAGACCATTTTCGGCTACTGCAAAGAAAACAACGTCGCCCCCGAAACGCTCTTTACCTTCGCCATTCGCACGTACTG
>CADBOC010000218.1 GCA_902796175.1 Oscillospiraceae bacterium
CGAAAAGCTCTCTTCCGAGCCGAAGACCGGCGCGAACGACCCCGCCAACCACAAAGGGCCCGAGGACCTGCGCGGGTATATCGCAGCGACGCCGGATGAAAACGGCTATTCGGGCGATACATACTGCGCCGCCTGCAACACGCTGCTTAAAACCGGCGAGACCCTGCACCGCACGAAGGGCGCCTGCCTCTACTGCGGCGGCTATCACGAGGGCGTGTGGGGCTCGGTCGTTACCGCCGTCCACGCCGTGCTCTGGGCGTTCCGTCAGCTTTTCCGTATTGGGAAATAAAAGGTCCTCCCCTCAAAGCGGACTAAAATAAAAGAACGGGGATCTCCGGGCTTTCGATCGCCTGAAGATTCCCGTTCTTTAATCTCCGTATCGGCTGCGCTCATATATCCGGATCCTGGAATACCTTCATGAGCCCATAATAATTCAGCGTAAACAATAAAGACCGCCGGGCGGGGAACGAAGAGGTGTTCCGCCGCCCGGCTTTTTTTCATTCGGTTTTTGTTTGAAAGGGCAGGATCAATTCTCCTGGGGATCGGAATCCTTTTACCAGGTATTCTTCGGCGTTCAGTCCGTTCAGCAGGGCCGTGTTCAGGATGGAATGGATTTTTGCGCTTGTGTCGGCGCCTTTCACCGACGTACGGAACAGCCGGTTCTTTCTCCCGATCACGAAGGGCTTTACCGCACGTTCGGAGAGATTGTTATCAACCGGTATGATGGAGTCTTCCAGAAATTTGTAAAGATACTTTTTTCGTTCTTCGCGTATGGCGCCGCTTTGGCCGGTTTGCTGCCTCCGGAAGCCATGAATGAATCAAGCCACGCAACAAAGAAACCGTCAAGATGCGCCCTACTGCGCTCCTGCCGTTGTTTCAGCCGTTCTTCCGGTGTTTTTTTTTCATTTCGGTTTCTCCCCAATCGTTGATGGGCATACATACCTTCTTTCAGGGGCGGGATCATGCGCGATCGTTTCTGACGATTGACAAACAGGGAGATAGCCTGTATACTTTCTTGTGAGGCGCCGGTCAGATCCTGCCGTACAGCTCGTTCCACCGGCGCAGCTTTTCCGCGTCCACCGTGCCGAGCTGCGCGGCGGTAACGCGAAAGCTCCAGTTGCCCTCGGCTTCGCCCGGTTTATTCAGGCGCGTATCCGCGCCGTAGTGCAGCAGATCCTGGATCGGGAACACCACGACCCCGGCGTGGGAGCGCAGCATGCCCTGCAAAATCGTATCGTAGCACGCGTCCCAGTGTTCGCCGGTGTAGCCGAAATACTGCAGCACCGTTTTTCGGGTGTTTTCATCCAGCGACCAGACGTAGCCCAAAAGCGTGTTGTTGTCGTGCGTGCCGGTGTAGGCCACCGCGTGGTTGTCGTAGTTGTGGGGCAGGTGCGGGGAACCGGGATCGCCCAGAAAGGCGAACTGCAGCACCCGCATGCCCGGAAAGCCGCTTTCCTTTACCAGCTCACAGACCTCGGGCGTGATATCGCCGAGATCCTCGGCGATCAGCAGCGTATCGCCGGCGACCTCCTTCAGGGCGTTTACCAGCGCCATACCGGGGCCTTTTTTCCACACGCCGTTGCGGGCGGTCTTTTCCGTCGCCGGGATCGCGTAATACGATTCCACGCCCCGAAAGTGGTCGATGCGCACGCCGTCGAAGAGCTCCGTCATAAAGCCGATGCGCTCCCGCCACCAGCGGTAGGAGTCCCGCTGCATCTCATCCCAGTCGTAGAGCGGGTTGCCCCAGAGCTGGCCGTCCTCTGCGAAATAATCCGGCGGAACGCCCGCGACCTCCGCCGGGTAGCCCGTTTCGTTCAGACGGAAGAGCTCCGGCGAGGCCCATACGTCGGCGCTGTCAAGGTCCACGTAGATCGGAATGTCGCCGATGATCTCCACCCCCCGCGCGTTCGCGTAGGCTTTGATCTCAGTCCACTGTTTAAACGCGAGGTACTGCGTGACCTGCCACAGTCTCAGCGCGTCGGCGTCGGGCTCCGATCCGGTCCATTCCTGCCAGACGGCGCCGCCGTTCGCGGTTTTCAGCGCCATAAAACGGCAGAAATCCGCCGTGTGCGGATGGGCTTTCAGAAACGCCGCCAGCGCCGCTTCGTCGGTAAAACGCGCCGCCGCCTTTTGCAGCAGGGGCAGCCGTTCTTTTGACAGCCGTTCGAATTCGCAGGCCCAGGGGCGCTCCTGCGCCGCGCTTCTCAGCTCATCCTCCGTGAGCAGCCCCTCTTTCTGAAGGGTCGGCAGGTCGATGAAGTTCGGGTTCAGGCTGAAGGCGCTGAAGGATTTGTAGGGGGAATTCACCATGTCCGGCAGGCAGAAGGGCAGCGTCTGCCAGTAGCGGAAGCCCGCCTTCTGCAGCAGGTCGACAAAACGGCGCGCTTCGTCGCCGAACGCGCCCTCGCCGTAAAGCCCCGGCAGGGTAGAGACGTGCAGCAGAACGCCGCTTGCGCGTTTGAGCATATCGTATCATCCTTTCATAGCAGTATAAAATCTATTATAGCAGGGAGAAGCGCAATGAGCAAGAAGAAAATCATACGGGAGGTCAGAACCGTTCTCATACCGGGGGCCGGCCTGAAGGCCGTCGTCCGCGTGAAAAAAATGACCTATGCGGCGGAGCTGGAATTCGGCGGCGTCCGGTACCCGGACGCGTTCAACGACCGCGAGCCCTATGACCGCAAGACCCACGTTTTTTATCTGCCGGCGGGTTCGGCCGGGCAGGCGGCGCTGTATTACAAGCGCAAAAAGAAAAACACGCGCGTGATGAAAACGGCGCTTTCGCTGCCCGCCGCCCCGACGGATACGCCCGAGGGGCTTCTCGCCGCCTGCGACAGCGGCTTTGTTGAGGAAACGTTTGCCGAGGCGTCTCCCGCGCCGGGCGTGAAGCACCGGCACAGCCTTTGCCGCGACAAAAACGGAATGCCGGTGCATGTGCATACGGTCACGGTGGATCCCGAACGGGCCGGGATCCTGATCGGTACGCCGGGGGACGGGACGAAGAGCGTCGGCGTGCGCGCAAAGGTCCCCGAAATGGCGCAGAGCGCGGCTTTGAACGGCGCGGAGGTGCTTGCCGCCGTGAACGCGGATTTCTTCGATATATGGGGGGATTTTCATCCCTCCGGGCTCTGCGTCAAAAACGGGCGCGTGATCGCGAACGCCGATTCCAAGCGGTATTTTGTGGGCGAGAGGGCGGACGGGCGCTTTGTCATATCGTCTCTCGCGGAGGAGCCGGGGCTTTTGCCGGAGCTTCGGCAGGCGGCGGCGGGGCTGCAGCTCATCGTAAAGGACGGCCGCGTCCACGATTTCGCGCCGCTGGAGCCCTTCGGTTATGTGCGGCATCCCCGCACGGCGGCGGGCGTGACAAAGGACGGAACGCTGCTTTTGATGGAGGTGGACGGGCGCATCCCCGCCTATTCCAACGGCGCGACGCTGCTGGATCTGGCCGAATGGCTGATCGCCCGGGGAGCTGAGCGGGCCGTGAATCTCGACGGCGGCGGTTCGAGCATCGTCTACACCCGTGAAAACGGCGCGCTTGTTTTGCAGAGCAACCCCGCGGATCTGTTTCGTCCCAACGCAAAGCTCATCCGGCGGGAGTACAACTGCATTCTTGTCGTGAGCAGAAGATAAAAAGAAACAGGGACTTCCGAACGGCTGCGTGCCCGGAGGTCCCTGTTATTTTTGTTGCGATTCGGTTACAGCAGTGAAACGATGCAGGCTTCCACGTCCTTCATCGGGGCGGTGGGTTCGAAGCGGGCCACTACCTTGCCGGCGCGGTCCACGACGAATTTTGTGAAGTTCCACTTGATGTCGGGGTTGTTCTTGTAATCCTTGTCGTTTTTCCTGGCCATCGCGGCCATCGCGAGACCCATGGGGCTCTTGCCGAAGCCCTGAAAGCCCTGCTGCGCCTTCAGAAAAGCGTAGAGCGGCAGCGCGTTCTCGCCGTTCACGTCGCTCTTTTTCATCTGCGGGAAGGCGGTGTGGTATTTCAGCGTGCAGAACTCGTGGATCTCTTCGTCTGTGCCGGGGGTCTGGCCGGCGAACTGGTTGCAGGGAATGTCGATGATCTCGAGCCCTTTTTCATGATAGGCCTCGTAGAACGCTTCCAGGTCTTTGTAGTGCGGGGTAAAGCCGCAGCCCGTAGCGGTGTTCACAATGAGCATTACCTTGCCTTCGAATGCGGAGAGAGATACCTCTTCCCCCGCGGGGGTGGGAACGGAATAATCGTAGATCGACATGAGAACGACTCCTTTTTTGTTTTATTATATTGAATACAATTTAATTGTACACCATCATCCTGCGTTTGTCAAGCTTTTTTTTCTGTATCGCCACAAAGCGATTCCGACTGAGACCAGCGTAAAGATCTCGTTCGCCGCGCCGGCGATGGAGCTGTTCACGATATTGTAAACGAGCCACCCGGCGCACACGCCGACCGTATACAGACGCAGCTTTTGCGTGTCGGTCTGCCAGTTGCCGAGGGTCGCGGCGACGGAGGCGAAAAAGGGAAGGATGCTCCAGCCGTTCGCCCACGAAAGCGCCGTAACGGCGGCGGAGAGCAGAATAAACCCCGCCGGGATCCATTTTGTCTGCGCCCATTTTTTGTCGCGCTGCGTGTAAACAGCGGCCCGTACGACGTTTACGAGGTTCATATATACGCCCGTCATCGTGCCGAGAAAGAGGTAGTGCACGCACCACAGCGCCGAGCAGAGCAGCATCAGCAGCATGATGGTGCGGTGTTTTTTGAAGTGATATTCCGAGATCGCCACGCCCATCGCCGCAAAGCCGAAGATCTGGGCAAAGAGATAGGCGTGCGCCGTCAAAAAAGCTGTCATACGTTTTTCCTCGCGAATCGGTCGCGCAATAAAAAGAAACGGAGATTTCAGAGGATGAGATCTCCGTTTGATCGATTATTTTATAAGGCAGTTGCCGGTCATTTCCTTCGGCTGGGGCAGACCCATGACCCTCAGCATGGTCGGGCAGATATCCGCAAGGCGGCCGCCGTCCTTCAGCTCGCAGGGGTAGCCCACCACGCAGAAGGGAACGGGGTTTGTGGAATGCGGCGTAAAGGGCTTGCCGTCGTCGCCGATCATCTTGTCGGCGTTGCCGTGGTCCGCCGTAATGAAGAGCGTGCCGCCCATTTCGAGCGTCGCCTCCGCCACGCGGCCCACGCACGCATCCACGGCCTCCACCGCCTTGACGGCGGCATCGAAGACGCCGGTGTGGCCCACCATGTCGCAGTTCGCGAAGTTCAGGATCACGGCGTCGTATTTGTCTGCCCTGATCTCTCTGCACACGGCTTCGCATACCTCATACGCGCTCATCTCGGGCTTTAAGTCGAAGGTGGGCACGTCGGGGCTCGGGATCAGGATGCGGTCTTCGCCCTTAAAGGTCTTTTCTTCGCCGCCGTTGAAGAAGAAGGTGACGTGGGCGTACTTCTGCGTTTCGGCGATGCGCAGCTGCGTTTTGCCGTTATCCTGCAGATACTCGCCGAAGGTCTGCGTGAGCGCCTCGGGCGGGAACGCGACCGTTACGTTCGGCATGGCTTCGTCGTACTGCGTCATGCAGACGTAATGCACGGGGAAGTACCCCTTTTTGCGTACAAAACCGTCGAAGGCCGGGTCTACAAAGGTGCGGGTGATCTGCCGCGCGCGGTCGGGGCGGAAGTTGAAGAACACGACGCTGTCGTTTTCTCTGATACAGCCCTCAGGGTTCACGACGGTGGGCAGAATGAACTCGTCCGTCACGCCCGCGTCGTAGCTTGCCTGCATCGCGGCCACTGCGTCGGCGTTCTGAACGCCCTCGCCGCAGACGAAGGCGTTATAGGCCTTTTCAACGCGGTCCCAGGCAAAGTCGCGGTCCATGGCGTAGTAGCGGCCCGTGATGGTCGCAACGCCCGGCAGCCCCAGCTCGGCGGCCTTTTTCACGGTATCGGCGATAAAGCCCTTGCCGGAGGTGACGGATACGTCGCGGCCGTCCATGATACAGTGGACGTATACCTTTGTTAAACCGTGCCGCTTCGCCATTTCCATCAGGCCGAACAGGTGCTCGATGTGGCTGTGTACGCCGCCGTCAGAGACAAGGCCCATCAGGTGCAGGGCGGAACCGTTGCGTTTGCAGTTTTCCATCGCGTCGATGAGCGCCGGTATCTCAAAGAACGCGCCGTCTGTAATGGATTTCGAGATCTTGACCAGCATCTGATACACCACGCGCCCCGCGCCGATGTTCGTGTGGCCGACCTCGCTGTTGCCCATCTGGCCGTCCGGGAGCCCAACGTCAAGGCCAGACGCGCCGAGGGTCGTAAAAGCGTTTTCGCTGAAAAATTTCGTCAGGTTCGGGGTGTTCGCCGCTTTGATGGCGTTGCCGTAGGCCTCGTCGCGGATCCCGAACCCGTCCATAATGCATAAAACGACGGGTTTTTTCATGTCGCGCCTCGCTTATTTGCTTGCCGCGCCCACGATCACGGAGAAATCAGCCGCCTTCAGCGAAGCGCCGCCGATCAGGCCGCCGTCCACGTTGACCTTCCCGAGCAGACCTTCAGCGTTTTTGGCGTTCATGGAGCCGCCGTACTGCACGGTGATCGCTTCAGCCGCAGCCTCGCCGTATGCTTCCGCCACCGCGGCGCGCACAAAGCCGTTGCCCTCGTCCGCCTGGTCGTCGGTGGCGACGACGCCGGTGCCGATGGCCCAGACGGGCTCATAGGCGATCACAACGTTCTTAAGCTGCTCGGCCGTTACGCCGGTGAGCGCCATCTTGGTCTGGTACTTGAGCAGGGTCTCGGTGTAGCCCAGCTCTCTCTGCTCCAGCGTTTTGCCCACGCAAACGATGACCTTCAGACCGGCGTTCAGCGCGGCAAGGGTGCGCAGGTTCACGGTCTGGTCCGTCTCGCCGAAATAGGTGCGGCGCTCAGAGTGCCCGACGATCACGTATTCCACGCCCGAGGCGGTCAGCATCTCGGCGGAGATCTCGCCGGTGTACGCGCCGGAGGCCTTGAAGTGTACGTTCTCGGCGCCGATTTTGATGTTGGAGCCCTTCGCGGCCTCAACGGCGGCGGCGATGTCAACGTAGGGCACGCAGAGCACGACCTCGCAGTCCGCGTCCTTTACAAGGGGCTTCATCTCTTCGATGAGCGCGGCCGCCTCGGCGGGGGTCTTGTTCATCTTCCAGTTGCCGGCGATCACGGCTTTTCTTGCTTCTTTTTTCATGACTTATATTCCTTTCCGTTTTTTCTTTTACCCAAAGAAGGGGGCTGAATCAGCCCCCTTCGGTCATGCTTATTCCTTTTCGTCGATGCAGGCGATGCCGGGCAGCTCTTTGCCCTCCAGGAACTCCAGCGACGCGCCGCCGCCGGTGGAGATGTGGCTCATCTGTTTCTCAAAGCCCAGCTTTTTGATCGCGGCCGCGCTGTCGCCGCCGCCGATGATGGAGATCGCGCCGGATTCGGCCACGCCCTTCGCCACGGCCACGGTGCCCTGCGCGAAGTTTTCCCATTCTGAAACGCCCATCGGGCCGTTCCAGATCACGGTGCCGGCGCCCTTGATGGATTTCGCGTACAGCTCGGCGGTCTTGGGGCCGATGTCAAGGCCCATCCAGCCGTCGGGGATGGAATCGGAGTAGATGCGCATGCACTCCGCGTCTTCCGCGTAGCGGTTCGCGATCACGTTGTCGACCGGCAG
>CADBOC010000219.1 GCA_902796175.1 Oscillospiraceae bacterium
CGAAGGACTTAAGCGCCATGATCGACCAGGCCGAAAAAGCGGGGGCGGATCCCGCGCTGCTCAAGGCCATCCGCGAAAAGAACAAAGAGTATCAACCGTAACGCTTCCGTTCCTGCACGGCGATCCCACAAAACCGAAACAGGAAATGACAGCCCGGGAAACGTCGCCAAAACGTTTCCCGGTTTGCTTTCTGAAAGAAACGAAAAGCGGATCGTTCCCTTTCGGGAGCTGAAGGCGCGTACCGTTGAGATCGGGATAACCGGCGCGGCGGGCGCGCCTGCCCTGCGAGACGTTCGCGCCTGCTGACAAGAAAGCGTCTGCGCCGCAGCGCAGAGCGCTTTCGTATTCGCACACGCCTGAGCCCGAAGGGCAAAATCGGCGGGCGTTATAATTTTTTTGTTTAACAGGAAACGAGAAGTTTCCTGTTAAACAAAAAAACGCCGTCCGCAGGCTTCATCCGCTTGCGAACGGCGTTTTTTTCTTTTTTTTCAGCGCACCGCGCCCTTGTCAAGCACGGTATCGCCGTAGCGCCAGTAGGGAGCCAGCACCTCATAGGTGACGCCGGGCTGGATCTGCCCGCCGCCGGCGAGCTCATACATAACGTCGTCGCCCTCTTTGCCGACGATGAACGTCTCGGTCTCGCGCCGGATACCGGCTTTTGTAAAGTACTTGACCAGCTTCGCAGCCTTCTTTTTGTAGATCTTGTCTGCCTTCTTCTCGTTGAGCTTCTGCTTTTTGCCCTTTTTGCCCCACTTCTCATAATCGCCGAACTCTTTGGCAAAGAGCAGTTTGAACGCCTCGTCCTCGCAGCCCGTCACATGCGCGTTCCATGCGGCAAAAACGTCTTCCTGCTTCTGGTTTTTGCCGACGCATACGGCAAAAACAGGCTCATACATCCCGGCAAAGGAGGCCGCGTTCTCTCTGAGACCGGTCTGGATGGGGTTGACCTTCGACTTTGTTTTATCTTTTCTGAAAAGAATAAAAAACAGAGAAGCGACGCCGGCGCCGATCGCCATGCCGAGCAGCAGCATGATAACGGAAGAACCAAAGAACAACATAAAACATCTCTCCTACTCTTCTGCCGCCGCTTCAAACGGCAGCTCTATCAAAGGGATCTTCTTCTGTTCATTATAAAGAATAAAGCGGATTTTGTCAACAGCAAAGTGCAAATACGCTTTGTTTCTTTATTCTTTTCGCCGCCGCAGCATATCTCCCGGCTGCAGCGCGACGGGCGTATACACCCAGACGCGGGCCTGCACAAGGCTGACGTCCGCCACGGCCTCGCCCGCCTCGTTCTCGATCCGCTCCACCCGGAACGACAGCCCGATGCTCGCCGGCGAGAGGATCTCGAGCGTATCCCCGACCCCGAAGCGGTTTCGCATCTCCACCAGCGCCCTGCCCGTTTCACCGCGGAGCACCACGCCGATAAAGATACAGGTACTGTGATAAAGCCCGTCGTTGAACGGATCTTTTTTTGCTTCGTCAAAGAAAAAGCCCTGCGCGTACGGCCTGTGCGAAGCCGAATCCAGCTCTCTGAGGCAGGTTTCGAGCGGGGCGGAGCCGTCCATAAAGCGGCGGTACGCGTTTACGACCGTCGCGACGTAATACGGCGATTTCATTCTGCCCTCGATCTTGAAGGAGGCGACGCCCGCCGCCTCGAGCCGCGGCGTGAGAGACAGCGCGTTGAGATCCGTTGAGCTCAGCACGGCCGTGGCCTCCCCCGCCTGCTCGATCGGGATCGCGGTTCCGGGCCGGGTCTTCTCCACCAGATAATACTGCCAGCGGCAGGGCTGGGCGCATTCGCCGCGGTTGCCGCTGCGGCGCGCGAGAAAGGAACTGAGCAGGCAGCGGCCGGAATACGCCATGCACATCGCGCCGTGCACGAATACCTCCAGCTCTATGCCGCCGCATCTCGCGGCAAGGGTCTCAACGTCCGGGAGCGTCATCTCCCGCCCCAGCACCACGCGCGACGCGCCGAGACGCCGGTAGACCTCCACCGTTTTGTAGTTGAGCGCGTTCGCCTGGGTGGAAATATGCACGGGCAGATCGGGGGCAGCCTCCCGGAACGCCGCCAGCACGCCGAGATCCGACACGATCGCGGCGTCCGCGCCGAGCTCATACAGCTTTTTCGCGTAGGCGCCTGCCGAGGCGGCCTCTTCGTTGTTCGCGAAGCAGTTGACCGCGACGTACAGCTTTTTGCCCGCCCGGTGCGTTTCGGCGACGGCGGCGGCGAGCGCCTCCATGGAAAAGCCCGCCGCTTCGGCCCTCAGCTGCAGAAACGGACCGCCGCAGTAGACGGCGTCCGCGCCGAAACGCAGCGCCGCGCGCAGATTTTCGGGCGTACCCGCCGGGGCGAGAAGTTCCGCTTTCATACCGCCCTCCCCTTTACGCGTAGCAAAGTCTCGCGATCACGTCCGCGTACATGCGGGCAGTGAGCAGCAGCTCGTCAAGATCCGCCCATTCGTCCGCGCCGTGGATGCGGTAATCCTTTCCCGGGAACTCCACGCCGAAGGCGACGCCGCCCTCTATGTCGTGCACGTAGGTGCCGCCGCCGATGGCAAGGCATTCGCCGGGCTCCCCGGTATGCGCGGTATAAACGTCAAGCAGCGTTCTTACGAGCGGAGACGAATCGGGCACGTAGTGCGCCGGCCGCATCGCGGGGTCGCCGATAAACCGGAAGCCCGCCCCCGCGAGCCGTTTGCCCAGCGCCGTTTTAACGCTCTCCTCCGTCGCGGAGACAGGACTGCGGATATCGACGCCGCAGGTAAAAACGCCGTCGCGGTACGAAAGAACGCCGAAATTCAGCGTCAGCGCGCCGGAACGTTCATCCGCCTGTTTTACGCCGGCCCCGGCTCCGTCCGTTTCACCGTGCGGAAAGAGAGACCGGAGCGCGGAAAGCGTTTCGCGGGCGGCGTCTTCCGGGCAAAGCAGCTCCAGCAGCAGAAGGATCAGCGCCGTTTGGGAATTGTTGCCCTTCTGCGGCTGGGCGGCGTGCGCCCCCTCGCCGACGGCCAGGATCTCCGTTCCCTCCGGCGTATGAGCCGTTTCGAAACGGACGCCGGTTTTCGCCGAAACGGCTTCACAGGCGCGAAGGACGCGTTCCTCAGAAACGCCCGTTACGGCGCACCGCGTTTTCGCGGGTACGATGTTGGGCGTTTTGCCGCCCTCGATCCACAGAAGCTCCTCGTTTCCCGTGCGCCGCACCGTTTTTGTGAACCCGGGCGCAAAGCGCCCCTTTTCCAGATTGATCAGCGGATAATCCGCATCCGGCGAAAGCGTATTCGCCAGCTTCGGCCGGCGGGAGAAATAATGGTCCATATCCTCGCTGCCGGTCTCCTCCCCGCTGCCCAGCACCAGACGGACGCCCGTTTTCGGCTCGCCCAGCACGGCGCGGCAGGCGTCCATCGCGTAAAGGCAGGCAAGCGCCGGGCCTTTGTCGTCCGTTACGCCCCTGCCGTACAGCGTATCGCCCTCCCGCGTAAGAGAGAAGGGCGGGCGGGTCCAGCCGTCGCCGGCCTCCACCACGTCCAGATGCGCCAGCAGCATCAGAGAGGGGGCCGCTCCGAGATCCGCCTCCAGCGCATAGTTTCCATAATTCACACTCAAGTAGCCATGCGCCCCTAAAATACGCGCCGCTTCGCCGAGCGCCGCGGCGCCCCCTTCGCCGAAGGGCATGCCGGGCTTCGCCGCCGCGCGCACGCTGTTTATGCCGACGAGGGCAGATAGTTCCGTTACAAATGCTTCGCGGCGATCTGACAGATACCGCGCGATCTCCTGATTTGCCATATTTCTCCTCTTTATCTCTTATTGAGTACGGATCTGCTTCCGTAAAAATAGACGTTCGTCATAAACACAGCCATCTCCTGCGGCGGGATCTTCATCCCGTCGTACATCCAGCCGACGATCAGCTGCCAGAAGCCGGCGACGGCGAAATTCGTCAGATAGCGCTTGGGGTCGGTCTCCTCAAAAAAGAGCGTTGAATCCGGGATGCAGCGCAGCAGCCCGCACCGGATGCGTTTTGCGAGATTGTTCTTCGGGTCGTTGCCGATCACGAACTTGCAGATGCGCTCATGCTCCCTGCAGAACAGCAGAAAACGCGTAAGATACTGCACAAAATCGTTCGCCGTGTTGAATTCGCTTGCCTGCCGGATCACCTCTTTTTCAAACACGCCGTAGATCTCATCCTGTATCTGCATGATCATATCGTCGATGTCTTTGTAGTAGAAATAAAAGGTCGACCGGTTGATATCCGCCGCCGCGGTGAGCTCCTTAACGGTGATCTCGTCGGCGGTCTTCTGTTCCAGCAGAGAAAACAGGCAGTCTCTGAGCGCCTTTTTGGTGCGCTTGACGCGCCTGTCTTCGCTTCGTTTTTCGTCCCGCTGCGTCATGATAGGGCTCCTTCCGTCTGTTGTTTAACCAACAGCATCATTTTATCATACGCAAGACGGATATTCAACTGTTTTTTTCCGGGATAGCGTCTTGTTTTACCGGAATTCTATGCTATAATATCCCCGGAAACCATTTTTTTCGGAGGATCGCATCATGAAAAAACAGCTCGCGGCGCTGCTTGCCGTTCTTATTCTGCTTTCCGCGTTCTCACTGCCGGCGGCCGCGGCGCCCCTTTCAGCCGGAACGGCGCAGCTCAACGCGCAGTTCAAAGACGGCGCCGTCGACGGCGGTTACGACTACGTCGCTTTTTCTCCTGTTAAGGGGGAGACGGATACGGCGAAATACCCGCTGCTGGTCTGGCTGCACGGCAGACAGAGCGGCGCGTATCCGCGCGCGCAGCTCCAGCGTTATGAGTTCAGCAACTGGGCCAGCGACGAATACCAGGCCCGCTTTTCGCCGGAGGGCGGCTGTTTTCTCTTTGCCCCGCGCGAGAGCCGCAGCGGAAAAAACGACTGGGAATCCTCCATGTGCGCCACGCTCAAAA
>CADBOC010000220.1 GCA_902796175.1 Oscillospiraceae bacterium
GAGATGGCGGATAAGAGATCTCTGCCGTTCATACCGCGCCTCCTTTCAGGTATTGCTTCAGCTTTCTTCTTGTGCGCAGCAGAACGGTACGGACGGAGCCTTCCTTCAGCCCGTATTCGCTCCCGATCTCGGCGGCCTCTTCAAAAAAGTAGTAGCGGCGGATGAACACGGCCCTGTCGCGGCGCGGGAGCGTTGAGAGAAACGCGTCGAGGGCGTCTCTCAGCTCCTCCGGCGTCAGGCGGCAACCGGCCGGTACGCAGGCGGAAAGCTCCTCGGTGAGACGGCGCTCTTTGTCAAACAGCGCTTCCACGGGGACGGAAAAAATCGCCGACATTCTGACGACGGTTCTGTAATCCGGCACGCTTTTCCCGGTCTCCCATTTTGAGACGAGCTCGCGGGAGACGAACAGCTCTGCCGCAAGCTGTTCCTGCGTTCTGTTCGATTTGATCCGAAACGCCGCGATCTTCTGCCCGATCTCCAATCCGCCGCACCTCCCCGCCGCGACTTCATTATAGAGCAAAAAAACAGACCGTTCAAGGGAAAGAACGTTGCACGGCGGCGTACGGCGGCTGCAAAACAGATCCGCCGGACCTGGCGGGGTCCGGCGGAATGCGGGAACGGGGCTTAAAACGCGTCAGCCCGGTATAGGAACGTTTTTTTCGTTTCAACGGGGGCGGCCCCTTGGGGAAGCGGACCGGTCGTTGTTACGCTGCGGGGGCGTCGAGCCCCACGGCTGCGCGAAGGATCAGCCTTGCGTCGGCGGCCGTTACGCTGCCGTCGCCGTCCGCGTCGCAGGCGAGGAACGCGGGGGAGCCCTCTTGGCAGGTTTCAAGCCCCACGGCGCGTCTGAGCGCCAGACGCGCGTCGGCGGAGGTGATACGCCCGTCTCCGTCCGCGTCGCAGCGTGTGTATACGGTCTCGGCTTTTGGGATCGGGCGGGTCTCTTTTTCGCCGCAAACGGAACACGCTCTGGTCTCAAGCCCCTCAGAGTCAGCCGTGGCTTTTTTGGCGACCGTCCATTCGCCGAAGCTGTGGCCCGTTGCACGGAGGGTCGCGTCTTCGATCTCTTTTTCGCCGCCGGCATCGGCGAAGGTCTTTTTGCAGACGGAGCAGGTATAGTATTCCGCGTTGCCGTCCTTTGTGCAGGTTGCGGCCTTCCCGACCGTTTTTGTCAGGCTGTGCGCCGCCTTTTCCGTCGGTTCCGTTCTTTTTGCGCCGCAGACCGTGCAGGTGAAGGTTTTTTCTCCTTCCGCCGTGCAGGCGGCTTTTTTGGTCACCTTTCCGTCGTTCCAGATGTGATCGCCGGTGACGGAGCAGTCCTCCGCGCCGAGGGGAAGGCGGTAGATCATCAGTTTATCTTCGTTGTCCCCGTATTCGTTCCCGACCCAGTACACCGCGCCGTTCGCGTAAACCGGCGTTTCGCAGGGGTTGAGTCTGGCGTCGGCCGAAAACAGGGCGGCGGGGCGGGTGACGATCCCGTTTTCATCCAGCACTATATACCAGACGCCGTTGTAGCCGTAATAGTCCCGGAGCTCATAAAGCACCACGATCTCGCCCTGATCGGTCGAAACGATCTGAACGTTGTCGACCTCCTCGTCGTAAGCGTAGGAGGTCAGCCATTTCACGCCGTAGTTCGTCACGTTCGTTCTGCCGTTGTTCCCGGCAAGGCCGGAGCGTTCCCCCTTCGTCACGAAGGCGGAGGGCGCGTCGAGCGGGGTATAAGGGTCGAAGATCTGAATAAAGATCTGCTCCTTTTCCCGTTCGGCGCCGGAATTCAGCGACGGTACGGAGGTCGCGGCGAAGGCGACCCGGCCGTTCGGCAGCGCCGCCAGACCGCCCATGTGCGCGAAATTGTTGTTCACGACGTGCATGTTATAGGCGTCGAGCGCGCCGTCTTCCACCCAAAAATCAAAGACGTTGGCGGTCTGCCTGTAGGTTGCTTCGCCGTTCGTGAGCTTTACGCTGTATACGGCAAACGCGCGGTCGTAGCAATCCCCCTCGCTTACGTAGACGAAGCCCTCTTTTGTGGGGACGACGCGCTGCGCGAAGGAATGCGATTCGTAAAAGGCTCCCACGTTCACCTTTGAAAGCTCGTTCGTGTCGACGGTAAGCACGGAACAGCTCTGGTGGCCGCTGTACATGCTTCGGGCGTAAAAGACAGTCAGGGTATCGCCGAAGATAGCGGCGTCGCAGTTGCCCCCGTTGAAGGGGGTTCTGGTGAAAAAGGAAGGGCCGTAGTAATACGCAAGGCTGGAGCCGCCGTTGTCGCCGACGGTTTTGATGAGTCTGCCGTTTCGGTCGAACTTGGAAATGAAGACGGTTTCAACGCTCGTGTCCGTTGTTTCGTTTTTTTCTCCCGTGATCAGATACAGGCTGCCGTCTTCATCTGAGAGCACCGTGCCGAAGAGCGGGTGCGGTTTTTTAAGCGTTACGGAGCCGGAAACGGGCCGGCCGTTTTTGGTTCTGTAAACGGTAACGGCCGTCTCGCCGTCGACGGCGTACCACAGCTCGCCGTCCGCGCCTTTGAACTGCGCCGCGTTCGAAACGCCGTCCCAGTTCACATAGCGCCCGGCGGCGTAGACCCCGACGTTCTGCCCCGCAGGGCAGGATGCGGCCGAGGCGGAAAGCGTGCAGCCGAACAGCAGCGCCGCGGCAAGGCAGAACGAGAGAACGCTTGCGGATCGGGGGTGTTTCATATGATTTCTCCTTTCCATGATCGGACGATCGTCAGGTCAACGCAGCAGGGCACGATCGATTCGCAGGACCAACGCATGTCCATGAGCAGGTCCGTCCATTTTGCTGCCTTGTTTAAATAATATAATATTTTTAACGAGCCGTCAAGAGATCGGTCTTGAAAGAACGGCTTTATTCAGATCGACCGCACGCGGTTTTTTGAAAACTTCAGCGCGGATAAAAATGAACCTCTGGCCTGTTAACGCGTTTGATCGTTTTCCTGTTACGTGACGCGCCCGATATATAAAAACGCGGCATACCGTTTGGTATGCCGTATTTTGGTGAACCATACGGTTCAATCCGCTAACACCTAACGGTATCTCCGCCGTGATCGTATCTGCATATTCGCCTGACGGGTCGGTTCTTATTGTCAATTCGATTTTTGATCAAAAAGAACAGATAAAATGAACCAATTTGGTTGTTATTGTTGACAGAATGAACCTAATTGGATATAATACTTTTGAGGGAGGTGCAATTATGGCACAGGCAACATTCAGCGTCCGCATGGACGAAGCTTTAAAAAACCAGTTCGACTCGCTCTGTCAGGATTTCGGCATGAGCATGACAACGGCGATCAACGTGTTTGCGCGGGCGGTCGTCCGGCAGCGCCGGATCCCGTTTGAGATCTCGTCGCCGGAAACGCAGATCACAAGGAGCGGCGCGATACAGGCTTTTGAGGCTCTGCGCGCACAGGCGAGAGCCAACGGCGTAACGGGAATGACGCTCGAAGAGATCAACGCGGAGATCGAAAAAGCGCGCAGTGGGGCTGAGGAATGATCTGTTACGCTGTCGTCGATACCAACGTGCTGGTCTCCGCGTTGCTCTCAAACAAAGATGACGCCGCCACGGTACTGATCGTCAAAAAACTGTTCGGCGGAGAGATCATTCCTGTTTTCAGCAATGACGTGATCCGGGAATACCGGGAGGTATTGAACCGAAAGAAATTCGGCTTTTCACAGGATACGGTCGACTATTTGATCTCCGCCGTAAAACAGTTCGGGATCCTGCTGGAACCGTCCGCTTCAGGCGTTACGCTGCCGGATATGAAAGACCTGCCGTTTTATGAGGTCGTTCTTGAAAAACGCAAAGAAAATGACGACGCATATCTTGTAACAGGCAACAAAAAGCATTTTCCCGTAAAAACGTTTGTTGTCACGCCGAGGGAACTTTTGGATCTGTTGGAACGTTCGGAATGAATTGAAATCATATATTTGAACCTTTGACCAACTGACCCGCCCGATCATTTTGCGCTTACTACTTTTTGTTCCTTGACGCGCCCGATATATAAAAACGCGGCATACCGTTTGGTATGCCGCGTTTTGGTGACCCGGACGAGAATCGAACTCGTGTTACCGCCGTGAAAGGGCGGTGTCTTAGCCGCTTGACCACCGGGCCGGATGGTAGCTGGAGTAGGATTTGAACCAACGACAACTCGGGTATGAACCGAGTGCTCTAGCCAACTGAGCTATCCAGCCATGTAACGCTTTCGCAGACAGTCAGCTGTCTTGCAAAGAACAGGGATATTATAATCAATTGAGAGCCGTTTGTCAATACTTTTTTTGCGCATTGCCCCGGAATGTGAAAAAAAGACAGAACGGAGAGAAAGAAAGGGGGCTCTGGCCGGTTCCGGAGCCCCCCCGTTTTTCAAAAGCGAAACGCGACCTTACTGCTTCGCGCCGTTGGCGAACATCTCGAGCACCTTCGCGGAGACGGCGAAGCAGTCGCCGATGCCCTGCTCGTTCATGTTGTCGTAGGTGTCGCGGCGGGTGTGGTAGTAATCCTCCAGCTTGTGGTTGAGACCGGTGATGCCGGTGGCGCGGAAGCCGCCCTGCGTGAACGCGGCGTCGTCCGTCGCGCCGCCCATCGGCGGTACCATGCCCTTGAGGCAGTGGATGCCGAGCGCCTCGGCCGCTTCCATAAAGAGATCGCCGACCTCCTTATCGGTGCGTACGGTGCCGTTTAAGTTGCGGTAGTTCGTCATCAGGAACTTGGGGTCGTGGATGGTATCGTAGGAATAGATGAAGGTGGGAACGTCCTGGAATTCGCCCTTGTGCGCCTCGGCCCACGCCTTCGCGCCGCGAAGACCGGCTTCCTCCGAGCCCGTGATGATCACGCCGACCTCGGTATCCTCCAGATCGACGCCCTCATCCTGCAGCGCCTTCATCAGCGCGATGCCCATGTAGCAGCCCGTCAGGTTGTCGTTCGCGCCGTCCACGATCTTCTTTCTGTTCCACATGAAGTAAAGACCCAGCCAGAACGGGACGAAGAGCAGGCCCCAGAGGGCGGCCGCTTTAACGCCGCCGGCGGGCAAAGAGCCCACCGCCGCGTATTTGACGCAGGCGATGATGCCGACCACCATGTAGTAGGCAAGACCGCCGAAACCGATGATGGCGTGGGTCTCAAACCCTACGCCGCCCAACAGATAGTTTACGGGCCATTCCCACGCGGCGTCCACGTGGCCGTTGAAGAAGATGCGGCGCTTTACCTCGCCCTTGCAGCTCTTGATCGCGGTCACGTTGTGGCCGGTCTCCTTTTTGAAGAAGGGATCCATCAGCTTTTTGTAAAGGCCGAACTGCAGGATCGCGATCGCGAAGGAGAGAATGTTCAGCACCACCGTAACGATCGGCGCCCAGTGCACCACCGCCGCGCTGATGAGGGCGAAGGTGACGGCGAAGTAGATCCAGCCGAAGAAGGAACCC
>CADBOC010000221.1 GCA_902796175.1 Oscillospiraceae bacterium
CGATGAGATCCGGCTTCGCCGGGTGAATGATCGCCGAAACGCGGCTATGTAAAATATCCGCCGGGAAAGGTCGCTGCCTCTCCCGGCAGTTTTTTCATCGGCGGATGTTTTGCGCCGGATGTTTCGGGGAGAAGCGAAACGCCGCCCAAAGCACAACGCTCCCCAAAACGGGCAAACGCCGCCTTCCTCCGTAGGGCACGTCGTCCCCGACGTGCCGGAACGCCGCCCAAAGCACAGCGCTCCCCAAAACGGGCAAACGCCGCCCGCGGCGCAACCTCCCCGAGGCCGCGCGGCGGCGGCCGTCTCACCCGATACGCGATCGTTTTTTTCAGCCGTTCACTTTCTCTTCTCACTGAGCGCGCTGTCTACGTTCTCGAACAGATCTTCCGCTTCGCCCCAGGTGTGGCAGCCGAAGACCACCTCATCTTTGATCTCAAGAAAATCAAAATCCCTGTCTTTCCATTTTGGATCCTCATGCAGTCTTTCCGCCTGTTCGGAAATGGGGGCCAGCGTGTTATACAGCTCTTCAAGCTCTTCGACTTTCAGACTCTGAAGGAGTATGCCTTAAAAGGCGCCGGGTGAAGCGCCGCGTTACTGCGCTTCCCCCGGCGCCGCTGAATTCAGCGCGCATCATTTATAAGAGAGACAACCCTGACGCTCTCTGGGATAATAGTAAGAATCGTACCATCTGCAGTACTGTCTGCCGTTGCTGTCTTTTTTGCCGGGCACCCAGTAAGAACAGCCGTCGGCGCAGTTGTGGCCGCAAAGAGCGCCCTCAGGCAGCTGACAACCCTTCTTTTCTTCCATGATCTCACCTCCTCCTTCGTTTCGCTTCAGTCATTCAAACCTGAAAAACCGGTGAGATGTATATTCCTCCGTCAACGATCTCTACTGCGGCCTTTCCGGTCATGAGCTGTCCGTTTTGCATGCAGGCGGCGAACACAGGCATATCCCGCCCCCCAAGGATCAGCGGGAAGTACAGGGTCCCGAGCTGCCCGTTCGCCCGATACAGCTTCTCTATGTAGGCGAGATCGCCGGATGAAAGCGTATCCTGCCCCGCAGGATGAGAATGCGCGATCCCGCAAAAATCGATCCCCTCGTCAAACCACCCGGCGATACAGCGGTTCATGAACGCCGTATCCGGCACGTATACAGCGCGGTCCGTCACCGGGCGGGAGACGTCGTGAACGTAGCGGCAGATCACGCCGCCCCGCATCCCGAGGATCCCGCCTTCCTCCGGCGGCGCGGGCGAATAGCGCGAAAGGATCTCTTCACAGGTCTCTTTTTGTATCTTAACTCTGAACTGCGTCATAAAACAAATACGGTCAAACGATCCATTTTGATGCTCCAAAGATGATCCGTCTGCAAAGGATCTCTTACGTTGAACATATTAACATACGTATGTTCACCTGTCAATCATAAACAAGACGGGATCCGTCAAAAACAAACAGAAAAAGCGGCCGCGGCGGCGTTCCGGCACGTCGGGGACGCCGCGCCATGCGGACGGAGGGGGCCGCTCGACGCTTTGGGGAGCATAGCGGATCAAACGGCGTATCAGACAGTTGTTTACGACGCAGCCGCTTTCAAATGCCGACCGCTTCTCCCCGCAACATCCGCCGAGAAAAAACCGCCGGGAGAGGCGCGTACCTTTCCCGGCGGATCTTTCACGTTGCCGCGAAGCGGCAGTATTTCACCCGGCGCAGCCGGATCTCACCGCCGCAACAGCGGCGATCTCACTGCGGCGGCTTGAGCCGTCGCTACGCCTGCGGTACGACTGTAAAGATCTTCTTTACCGTACCGCTGTAATCGCCGATCCCCCGGATCTCGTAGGTATAAAAACCGGGCTCTGTTCTGCCGGCGGGGATCGTGACGGTATAATCCACGTTCTTCGTCAGCTTTTCGCCGTTCGCGTTCCTCACGGTGACAGAGGGAGACCACGCGCTGCCGTTGTACGTTACGGCCGAAACGCTCAGCGTTACGTTTTCGGTCTTCAGGTCCTCCTTTTCCGCCGCCTTGACAGTAAAAGACTTGCTCACCGTACCGGTGTAATCTCCGATTCCCGTGATCACGTATGTATAGGTCCCTGCGGCGGTCCGGCCGGCCGGGATCGATACCGTGTAATCCACGTTCTTCGTCAGCTTTTTACCGGCGGCGTTCTTCACCGTGACGGAGGGCGTATGCGCCTTGCCGTCGTAAACAAAGCTTTCGGCGGAGAGCGTGATACGGGCGGCGGAGAGCGCCTCGGTCGCGGGTTCGACGGTAAAGCTTTTTTCCACCGTGCCCGTGTAGATCCCCTTGCCCTTGACGACGTAGGTATAGGTCCCGACGGCGGTCCGGCCCGAAGGGATCGACACCGTATAATCTACGTTCTTCGTCAGCTTTTCTCCGGCGGCGTTTTTCACCGTAACAGAGGGCGTATGCGCCTTGCCGTCGTAGGCGAAGCTCTCAGCCGAGAGCGTGATACGGGCGGCCTTCAGAACTTCGATGATCTTAAAACTCTTTTCGACCGTGCCGGTATAATTCCCGACGCCCGTGACCGTATAGGTATATACGCCGGGGGAGGTCCGGCCCGCGGGCAGCGCGATCTTATAATCCACGTTCTTCGTCAGCTTCTCGCCCGCGGCGTTTTTCACCGTGACGGAGGGCGTTTTCGCGGTGCGGTCATAGGTATAGCGCGTCGCCGAGAGCGAGACGCGGGCGGCGGCGAGCGTCTCGGGCGCGGGCAGATCCTCAAACCGCTCCGCGCCGCAGACCGTACAGGTGAAGACCCTCTGCCCGTCCCGCGTTATGCCCGCATCCCAGCTGTGCTCGGTCAGCTTCGCGATCTGTTCCGTATAGGTATTCCCGCAGGTGGAACAGGTATAGGTCCTCACACCGGCTTCTTTGCAGCTTGCTTCTTTGGTAACGGCGGAGGTATAATGGTGGTTACAGGTCCAATGCGCGTACAATTCCTGATAATCGACGCCGAGACAGGTCGAATCGGATACGATCCGCGTTCCGCCGGTGGGAGCGGTGTACCATCCGTCAAACGTATAACCGCTGCGTTCAGCCGTTGGCAGCCATTGATAGGGGCTGCCGTATCTTTTTACGATCCCTGTATGGGAATACTGCGTAGCAGCAGCGGAGGACGACGACGCTTTTTCCAGTTTGATCCTGAATACTGCGTTATTGAACACGTTTGTGCCGTTTGAGTTCGCCCATACCCATACCCTGATATTACGGATCCCGGAAGCCTGCGACGCAGTGATCGTTTTCCGGATGACGGCGTTGCTGCTTATGTCAAAATTAAGGCGCTCCGAGCCGCTGTTTTCCATTTCGATCACAAGACAGCCGCTGCTGACGGAGCCGGAAAGCCTTGAAGCAGTCAGGATATACGTCTCCCCGGCGGCAGC
>CADBOC010000222.1 GCA_902796175.1 Oscillospiraceae bacterium
CGCGATCTGGCTGCACGCGGCGGGGCATACGGCATACTATGATTTCTATAACGGCCTGCTTGCGTACATACAGGGCTCCGGCGGGCGGCTTGCCGCCCTCTGGCGCTCGTTCCGCGAAAAATACGAGACCTCGCTCGCGGGGGACTGGAACTACCACAACGAGATCTTCGGCAACGTGACCTGGTTCTTTGAGGAGGGCGCCTTTCTGGAGCTGGTGACGGATGAGACCGTGTTCGACCGGGAGCTCACCCCCTACCTCACGCGCTTTTGCATACCGGACGACCTGTTCGGGGAATTGCTGCGCTACCAGAAGCTGATGCTGCGCGGCCCCTTCGATGAAGAAACAACGGAGCGTTTTGCGTACGACCTGCACGCGTTTTTCGATTCCGTGATCAAAACCGGCTCGGGCCTGCTGCGCAGAAAACCGAACGCGGTCACAGCAAAGCCGAACAGACGCTTTCCGTCGCTGCCGCAATACGCGAAAGAGACGGTCTGGTTCGGCAGACGCCGCGGCGCGACAGTTTACCGGGACGATGAGCTGACCGTCGTCTATCCGGATGAAAAAGGAGAGAACGAAGCATGATCCTGATCGCCGGCTGCGGCTATCTCGGCTCTTATCTGATCGACGCGCTGCGTGAGATCACGGACGAGCCCATTCTCGCGGCCTCCCGGCGTCCGCACAAGCTGGTCGAGGCAAAGGATCTTATGTACGCGACGCTGGACGTAACGGACGACGAAAGCGTATGGGCTCTGGCCGAAACCGCCGGCGGAGAAGCGAGGACCGTCTTTTATTTCGCCGCGTTCCACAACATAGACGCGCTCGTCGGCGACCCCGCCGCGGGGGCGCGTGTAAATCTTGAAGGGCTGCGTCGTTTTCTGTCGGCGTTCCCCGAGACCGAACGCCTGTTTTTCTCCTCTACAGACTGCGTCTACGGCGAGAATACGGCCGCCTTTCCCGCTTTTCCGGAATCAGCGCCCTTAGCCCCCGTAAACGAATACGGCAGACAAAAAGCGCTGGCGGAGGAGATCGTTCACGCCGCCGGCTTTACCGCCGTTCGCTGCGGTTATATGCTGGGCCCCTCCCGCACGGAAAAACCGCATTTTTACGACCGCATCGTCCGCTCCCTGCAAAACGGCGAAGAGACCGAGATGATCGACGGCATGACGCGCTCGGTGCTCAGCTACCGGCAGGCCGCCCGCTGCTTCGCGGGGCTCTTCCGTCTTTCGCCCGAAGCGCTGCCGCAAACGGTGAACCTCGGCGGGGACGAGGGCCTTACGAAATATGAGATGGGCTGCCGGATCGCCGACCGCATCGGCGCGCCGCGCTCCCTCATCCGCCGCATCACGTTTGACGAAGGCAAAAAATTCTTTACGGACGCCCGCGCCGACAGCGCCGTGCTCGACAACCGTCTGCTCAAATCCCTGCTCGGCCTGACGGAGCTGCGCTGGGAGGGCGCCCCGTAAAGGCGCGTGTTAAACAAGAAAAACCGGCCGAAACGGAGAACGTCCGAATCGACCGGTTTTTGGGTTTCGTCTTATTCGGCAGCAGGAGCTTCTACCGGGCAGGTGCTGGCGCAGGCGCCGCACTCAATGCAGGTATCCGCGTCGATCACATACTTGCCGTCGCCCTCGCTGATCGCTTCCACGGGGCACTCCGCTGCGCAAGCGCCGCAGGAGATGCAGGCGTCACCGATTACATATGCCATAAAAACAGACCTCCTTTTGTTTGATTCGTCTTCATTTTACCATAATAATCTGAAATTTCAATAGGTTTCGGACCGATTTTTTGCTCCGGGGCCGTTATTTTTTTCGCCTTTTCAGCCCGCGGAAAGGTTAGCAAAAACTAACCTGTCAGTCTCCGGTCTCTCCGCCGCCTTCGGGCTCCGGCGCGTTCTTCTCCTGCCGCGCGGCGCGCAGCAGCTTTACGTCGCGGCGGTGATAGGAGCCTGGCGCGGCGTCCGGCGAACGGTCGAGGCGAACCTTGAGCATGCCCGTGAGCAGATTGTTATCCGTCACGGTGCCCCTGCCGTCGGGCGTTTCGACCTGGCTGCCTATGCGCGGGGTATGGCGCAGCAGATATTCGTAGCTCTCCTGCTCATATTTCAGGCAGCACATCAGCCTGCCGCACGCGCCGCTGATCTTGACGGTATTGAGCGACATGCCCTGTTCCTTTGCCATTTTGATGGACACGGGCTGAAAATCGTGCAGGAATTCCTTGCAGCAAAAGGGTCTGCCGCAGATGCCGAGGCCGCCGAGCAGCTTTGCCTCATCCCGCACGCCGATCTGCCGCAGCTCGATGCGCATATGGAACACGCCTGCGAGCTGCCGCACCAGCTCTCTGAAATCCACGCGCTCGGGCGCCGTGTAGGTAAAGATGAGCTTGGAGCCGTCGAAGGCGTATTCCGCCTCCACCAGATGCATATCCAGCTTGAATTTTCTGATCCACTCTTCACACACGCTGAAAGCGCGGGCTTCCTTTTTTTTGTTGTTCTCGATCGTTCTCAGATCGTTCTCATCCGCCGCGCGCAGGATACGCTTCAGGGGTTTTACCACGGTTTCATCCGGCACCTCGCGGTTTTCCGTTACGCATATGCCGCATTCCACCCCGCGCACCGTTTCCACGACCACGCGGTCTCCTTTTTTTACGGCGATGCCTGCGGGATCAAAATAATACGATTTGCCCGTCTCTTTGAATTTTACTCCGATTACTTCTGCCATATCAGCGGATTCCTTTTCGTAATTCTTAGCTCTGCAAGGCGGCAAGCGCGGCCGAAAACCGGCAGAGCAGCAGATTTTCGTTCGAATTGGCGTCTGCGGCGGCCGAAATGCCGTCCATTTCATCCTTCAGGCGCAGCAGCCGCTCGGGCGGAAAACGCCCCGCAAGGCGCAGCGCCTCCCGCGGAAAGCCGGAGATCATCTCCGCGTCGCTTTCGCTCACCAGCGCGTCCCTGGCGACGCGCGTGAGCGCTTCGGCGGTACGCTTCATGAGCGTTCTGTTCTTCTGCATGGGGGCGGTCGCCATCATAACGTCGAACGCGTCCCCCCCGCAAAGCGCCGAAACAAGCGAAACGGCCGTCTCGGCCGCAAGGGCCGCCTCTTTGCTCTTTTTTTCCTGCGATTCCCCAAGGGTAAACTCGGAGCAGCGCGAGATCACGGTCGGCAGCAGGCTTTCGCGGCGGTCGCACAAAAACAGGAACATCACAAAGGGGGGCGGCTCCTCCAAAGACTTTAAGAGCGTATTCTGCACCGTCGGCGAGAGCTCCTCCGCGTCCGGCAGCACATACACTTTGTTCGCGGCCTCGTTCGGCGCGGTCCAGAGCGTGCCGATCACCGTATCGCGGACCGCCTGTACGGATACCGTTTTTTTGCCCTCCGGCGGGGCCAGGACCGTTACGTCCGGGTGGAGACCCGCCGCCGCTTTTTTACAGGCGGCGCATTTGCCGCAGGGCAGCCCCGCGCCGCCTGTCTCTCTGCACAGTACGGCAGCCGAGAGCGCCTTTGCCGCGGCGTTCTGCCTGCGCGTATCGCCGCCGGTCAGCAGAACGCTCTGGGGCAGTCTGCCGCGGGAGGCAAGCCGCCGCAGCGCCGACTGCGTCTCTTCGGGCACGCCCGCGATCCCGAACCACACGGCGCTCACATTTTCAGGAAGCGGTCGACGTCGAGCACGAAGACCGTGGCGCCGCCCACCGTCACCTCAACGGGGAGCGCGGGGAAAAACTGTTCGTAATTGCCGGCCGCCGTGCTGATGACCTCCGTTCGGCGGGAGCAGCACTCGCCCAGCACGGCGATGGCGTCATCCACCTTTTCATCCTCGGTGCCGATCAAAAGCGTTACGTTGCCGGCGCGCAGAAAGCCGCCGGTGGTGGAAAGGCGCGTACTCATAAACCCCGCTTTGGTGAGCCTGCCGGTCACCTCGGCGGCGTCGTCCTTATGCACGATCGCGACGATCAGCTTCATTCCGGTTTACCTCCTTATTCCGCGTCCGTTCCGAAAAGAACGGACAGGTTTCGTTCGATCACACGTTTTCCGCGCCAGGCAAACGCCCGGCCCTCCACCGGATCGCCGGGCCGCACAAAGGGCTTCGCCGTTTCAAAAAAGGCCTCGATGGGCGTCAGCGCGGGGGCGGCGTTCATGGGGCAGACCTTCTGACAGATATCGCAGCCCCAGGCGCAGTTGTATTCCAGCATTTTTTCGGCGACGGCGGGGGAAAGCTCCCCCTTCTTTTGCGACAGGGCGGAAAGGCAGCGGTCGCGCGCGACGCCGTTTTCGGTCACGGCGCCGACGGGACACGCCCGGACGCACGCGCCGCAGCCGTCGCAGCGGGTCGTTTCGGGCTTTGCCGGCGGAAAATACCGGTCCGTCACGATCTCGCCCAAAAAGACCCATGAGCCGTAAACGGGGTTTATAAACAGAGAATTCAGTCCCATCACGCCGAGCCCCGCCGCGACCGCGCAGCGGACCTCCGGCAGGGGGGAATCATCCACGAACGCCTCAAAGGCGTTTTCGGGCCAGATCCGCCTGAGCGAAGAGACGATCTGCTCCATGATGGCGCCGGTGATCAGATGATAATCGGCGCTCACGGCGTAGCGGGAGACGTTCGCCCTCTCATAATAAGCTTCGCCCAGATAATACGGAAAAAGCACGCTGATCACGGTGCGGGCGTTCCCGGGCAGCCGCGCCTTTGCGCGGCATTCCAACAGGCGGTCCTTTATCGCGTCAAAAGAGGAAAAACCGTACGGCAGCCCGCAGAAAACTTCCTTCAGCTCCAAGGCTTATTCCTCCGGCAGCGGTTCGGTCGGGATCGTATCTTCGGCAGCCGCTTTCTTTGCCAGCCCCAGCGCCGTGACGCAGAACAGCCCCAGCGTCAGCGAAAACGGCGTAAAGCCGCAATAGGGGAACGCCGTGTGCTTTGTAAGCTGCAGCAGCAGATCCGTAACGCCGACGGTAAAGAGCAGCACGGCGGAAATAACGCCTGAGGCCAGAAAGCCCGCCGTATTGTCCTGCGGCAGGATGTTCGCCGTTTTTCTCGCATAGTAAAAAAGGAAGAGCATCAAAACGGCGGAGGAGAAGATGGTTAAAAACAGCTGGGTCGCGTGCAGATAGCTCGCCGTTACGCTGAAAAAGCGGACCGTGCGGAAAAAAGCCCAGAACACGGGCGCAAGGCGCAGAATACGCAGCTTTTCGCCGAAGGCGGAACCCGTCAGAAAGGCGACGCCGTCCAGAATAAAGCAGACGGCGGAGAGCGCCGTAAACAGCAGATAGGCCTGCAGCACGCGCTGAACGGCGGCGGCGGAAACGGTGATGGAGGCCGCGTCCGGCGCGCTCGTAAGCTCGGGCAAACGGGCGAGCAGCTCATAACCAAGCGCCGCGCCGCTCAGAAGACAGGCGACGCCGTGCGGCACGCTGCGGGAAACGCGGATCCGGCCGACCGGCTCCTGCCTGCCGAGGTAGAACCCAACGGGCGGCAGCGCCAGCAGGGCAACGGCAAGCACATAAAACACAAGGATCGAAGGGTGTTCCCGGGAGATAAAAAAGCCTGTCTCGGGGTCCATGAGCGACTGCGTCTGCCAGACGCGCAGCAAAAGCAGCAGCGCGCCCGCGCCGAAAAACACAGGCGCAAGCGTTTTGGGCGTAAGCCCGCCGACCGCCCCGCGGAGCAGATTCTCTTTTTTCTTTTTGTTCGTATCAGCCATCGTTCTTGCGCGGTAAACGCGGCGGAGATCGCCGCCTGCAGCCGCACGCTCCTTTCCGTTTGTCGGTTCAGCGCTGATCCAGCGCCACATAAGGCAGGCGCTTCGCGACGTTCTTGTACGCCGGGCGCATGATCTTGCTGGAGGTCGCAAGCTCCTCAAGCCGGTGCGCGCACCAGCCCGCGATGCGGGCGGAGGCGAACAGGGGCGTGAACAGATCCTGCGGGATCGCGAGGGTCTTGTATACGAGCCCCGAATAAAGATCCACATTCGCGCAGATCTTTTTGTCGATCCCCTTCTCTTCCCGGAAGATATCCGGCGCGTTTCGTTCGATGATATCGAGCAGCGTCCAGTCTTCAAGATACCCCTTCTCTTCCGCCAGCGCTCTCGCGTACCGCTTGAGCAGCACGGCGCGGGGATCCGAAAGCGTATAGATCGCGTGACCCATGCCGTAAATAAGACCGGAGCCGTCGCCCACCTCGCGGCGAACGGTACGGCGCAGATAATCGCGCACCGCCTCTTCATCCGTTACGTCTTCGACATGCCTGTGCAGGTCCTCCACCATCTCAACGACCTTGATGTTCGCGCCGCCGTGGCGGAAGCCCTTGAGCGAGCCGATGGCGGCGGAGAGCGCCGAATAGGTATCCGTGCCCGTAGAGGAGACGCAGCGCGCGGTAAAGGTGGAGTTGTTGCCGCCGCCGTGGTCCGCGTGGATCATCAGGCACAGATCGAGGAGCTTTGCCTCGGCGTCCGTGAACTTTTTATTGGAGCGGATGGAGTGCAGAATAATCTCCGCCGTTTTCTGCTCAGGCTTTATCTGGTGGATATACATGCTTTTCTTGTAGAAAAAGCGGCGCTTCACCTGATAGGCGTAAGACATGATCGCCGGCAGCTGCGCGATCGCCTGAATGCACTGGCGCAGCACGTTCTCGGGGGAGATATCGTCCGGGTTCTGATCGTAGGCGTAAAGCGCGTTCAGAGACGAGCCCATCTTGTTCATGATATTGGGCGAGGGCGCGCGCATGATCACGTCCTCCACAAAATCGTCCGGCAGCTCGCGGTTTTCGGAGAGCAGCGCGCAGAACTGTTCATACTCGCTTCTGGTCGGCAGACTGCCGAAGAGCAGAAGATACACAAGCTCTTCGTATCCGAAGCGGTCTTCTGCGCGGCAGCCTTCCACAAAATCCTCAAAATTCACGCCGCGGAAGATCAGACGGCCCTCTTTCGGCACGCGTTCGCCGTCGTCGATGTAATACCCCTCCACGTTGCAGATGGTGGTAAGCCCCACCATCACACCGGTGCCGTCCGAGTTTCGAAGCCCTTTCTTGACCGGATACCGGTCGAAGTCGGTTTTCCTGATCCGGGTGTTCTCAACGAACTGCTCGGTCAGCTCCCGAAAAATATGATTCCCGTCATAAAACTCTAATCTATCCATTTGATGCCCTCGTCGCTTTCCCGTCTGAAAAGCGTATAGAAAGAATTATAGAAGAACCTCGGCGTTTGTTCCGTAAAAAATATCGTCTTTCCCCGCCATCATGCGCAGGAATTCGGCAAACCGGTCCCAGGTGTTGTCGATATCGAACTCGTAGCTGTGGCCCCAGATATAAAAGAGCTTCGGCGTATCGGGCTCCAGCGCGAGAAATTCCTCTCCCAACGCGAAAAGACGGTCAAAATCCTTATGGAACGCGGTCGGATCCAGCCTGATCAGATCAGTCGGCAGGTCAAAGCTGCCTGTACACACGGTGGTGCGCGCGTAGCGCACGCCCGTACGGCTCCGCACGGTGTCGGCCACGCGGCTGTCGAAATTGACGCCGCCGCCGGGGTAGGCCATCCCGCGGACTTCATAGCCCGCAAGCACGGACAGCGCGGCCCGGTCTTCCTCTACCTGACGCACGATCTCGGCCTCATCGCAGCCCGTAAGATTCGGATGCGTAAGCGTATGCACGGCGATCTCATGCCCCCGATAGATCTCCGCGATCTCCTCCGGCGGGAATTTGACGTGCGAAACCGTTCTGTTTTCGCGGATCAGGTGCCCGTCCTGCCCCATCAGACCGGAATTCAGGTTGAACGTCGCCTTCATTCCGTACCGGTCGAACAGCCAAATAAGACGGCTGTCCTGCGTTACGCCGTCGTCGTAGCTGAATGTAAGCGCTTTCATTTTTCCGTGAAACACGGTACCGCCTCCCTGAGTCCTTTATATTTTTATATTATTATATTATATCACACTATTTTTTATTTTTCAAGCCCGCCGCGGAGGTTTTATCGTTTCACCATCCGTGAGCCGTAAAGCCAGGAGACGCCGCTCCAGCGGCCGCTCCAGAAGCGGACGGTAAACGGACCGGAACGGTCGGCGTGATCCCAGCCGCCGCCCGTCATACAAAGGAATTCCGTACCGGGCGGGATCTCGCGGCCGTCGGGATCCGTCAGCGCCGTGCTGTAGATCTTGTCGCCGACAAATTCCCAGTTCCAGCCGGCGGAATCCGGCAGCAGCAGCCAGGGCGCGTCGGCGTCGAACCCAAAGCTCCCGATCCACCCGACGCCCGGAACAAAGGGATAGCGGTTCTGCTCCGGCGCGTCAAAGCTCAGTTTATGCCACTCTGAGAGCGGCGCCTTGTAAAGAGACGGATCCGCCGTAACGTAATACGAGAGATCCTTCACACATAAGCCCGCCGTCTGGGTCCAGACGTTGCCCCAAAGATTTTCGATCCCGCGGTACAGGAACGCGGAGGTATAATTTCCCTCATATCTGCCGGTATGGTACGCCAGCGCGTCCGTTGCGCCGGAGGGCTGCCCCACGCCGCAGATCACGGTTTGCCCCTCCCGCACGTCGATGGGATCGCCGTCGAACGTAACGACGAGGCACCCGTCGTACCGCGTTTTTACGGATCTGATAAAACGCGTATCCGCCGCGCCGCCGAAATCCCCGACCGACCTCCCGACAAACACGGCGGCGCCCGCCCTGAGTCCGTCGAGGCGCTGCGTCATCTGGACCGAATAGGGGTCGATCACGATGCGGTTCGTATCCTTTTCGCTTTCGACCGCGACGCAGTTATCCCAATAAGGCAGCTCCCCGATGCCGCCGAGACAGCCGCTGAGATCCAGCGTGCCGAATTCCACAACGATCAGCTTCTGCAGCGCGGCCCAGACGGCGGCGTCATACACGCCGAAGCCCTTCTCTGCGGCGCCGGCCATGTACGAGGAGATCCGCTCTCTGACAGTGGGCAGCAGCCCGCTGGCGGAGACGTTTTCCCCGCCCGTGGCGTAGGCCGCCACATAGATATGCTCCGCGAGGGTGCCGTCGGCGCGCACAAACGCCGGCTCCGGAGAAAATCCGGGCTGCGCCGTGGGGCTGACCGCAAGACGGACGGCGCCGCAGAGAGATTCGGTACAGGACCAGAACAGCGGGATCTCAACAAACACGTCTCCGGCGCTGCCGTCTTCGGCGTACCCCGGCTCCCCTTCGTAGATCACGGCGTCGCCCTTCAGACAGCAGCGTCTGATCTCCGAAAAAGGCGCAAGCGCGTCGAAATCGTTCTGACCGCCGTTTACGAAGCCGTCGCCGATCAGATAATCGTTCTGCAAGGCCTGCGCGTCGCAGATCCTTCGGCAGGAGGCGGCGCCGATCGCCGGGTGAAAGCAGATCCCGAGGATGCCGCGGCCTCTCCTGTCGCGCGCCGCGCCGCACAGCTCGCAGATCCCGCTTGCCGTCGCGCCGGAAAGCGCGGTAAACCGGTGCGCCTTTCCCGGGTGCGTACTGAGCCCGCATTCCGCGCATTTCAGGATCCCGCCGGAGCCGGCGCGGACCCAGTCGTGGCCGTTCGCAAAACCGCGGGTCTTTCCGCAGAGCGCGCAGGTCTCGGGCGAAGCGCAGTCTGCCGGCTGCCAGTCGTGCCCGAGCGCCGGGATCTCTTCCTGCGAAACGTACTCACAGCGCAGACACACGAGCCGTTCGCTCAGACCCGTTTCGGTGCAGGTGGGCGGGACCGCCTCAGCCTCGGTTACGATCTTATGCGCCGGCCGGTTCTGCAGCCCGACGGAGACCCTGAGCGCGGCGCGGGCGTCAGCGGCGGTAACCGCCCCGTCCGCGTCGGGATCGGCGCGAAAAAAAGCGGGACCTTCCGGCTGCTCCAGCCCCACGGCGAAGCGAAGGATCAGGCGCGCGTCTGCGGCGCTGACATCACCGTCCGTATCCACATCCATCGAAGCGCATACCTGAGGCGCGTCTTTCGCGGCGCCCCAAATCGCGAAGCAGATCATCGCCGCGGCAATCCATATAAACAAAAGTCCGCCGGACCACGCCTTTTTCGTCACCGGATCGCGCACCTCTTTTCATGATTATTTTATTTAACAGGAAACTTCTCGTTTCCTGTTAAATAAAAAAATTATAACGCCCGCCGATTTTGCCCTTCGGGCAACGGCGATGGC
>CADBOC010000223.1 GCA_902796175.1 Oscillospiraceae bacterium
CGACGAAGCGAGACACGGCAAAGCCTTCGCAGGCCTTCTGAAGCGTTACTTCGGTGAATAAACGGCTGTTGCTCCCGTCGGCGCTGCTGCTTCTGTTTTCGGCTGCGTTGCTCTCCTGCGGCAAAAAAACTTTGACCGAAGGGCGGATCGTGCACTGCGACCGCTGCGGCAAGGAATGCACGGTCTCCGCGGATTCCAATATGACAGACGAATGGTTCCTTTACTGCAGCGAGTGCGAAGAAGAGCTTGGTCTGCATACGCTTATTTCCTTAGAGGAATAAACAGATCGTATGATCGGAAAAAAGAGAGCGGTCCCGGCCGGGAGCGCTCTCTTTTTCCAAAGATCCGATATAAAAGAAAGGACGAACAATCATGGTTTACGGTTTGCCTGACAACGCCGAGTACAAGGTAGAATCCTTCGGCTGTACGCTCTCCACCAAGAAAAAATTCACCGAGCAGCTGCAGGAGCTGATCGACAAATACGCCGCCGAGGGGTGGAAGCTCCACTCCTTTGAGGTGATCCTCGGCGAGATCTGCGTCGTGGTGTTTTTCAGAGAAAAACGGTTTTGAGGAAAGGAGCCTGACAAATGGCGATCAATTTCAACAAGGAATCCACCTTCAATCTGAAACCCACCTCGCTCGACAACGTAAAGAAAGAGGTGCAGGGGCTGCTTATCGCGGGTGAGGAGTGCGCAATGGCGTTCCAGACCGTACGCGACCAGCTTGTGTTCACCAACAAGCGCATCATCTCCATCGACGTGCAGGGGCTGACCGGCAAGCGGAAGAGCTTCGCCAGCATGCCGTACTCGAAGGTACAGTATTTTTCGATCCAGACGCCGGGCTTTGCCGAACTGATCTCAGATTCGGAGCTTTTCATCATGTTCAGCAACGGCGCGACCGCAACCTTTGAATTCAAAGGCAGTACGGATATCGGCGCGATCGGCCGCATGATATCCGAATATGTGCTCTGATCGCGGATCGGCGAAAAACTTGCGTATTCCCGCATTGCCGCCGGACGATTGAAAAAAGAACGGAAACTACATTGACAAGCAATATCTTTTGTGTTAGAATTTATAGCAAAGAGTTCCGCAAATGAACTCCTGGCATCCGTAATTCAATAAGATGGGAGAGATAGTATGTTCAGAGCTACAAGATTGATCTACGACGAGCTGAAGCAGGCCGACAGCGGTTACAAAGTATTCACCGAAGAAAATGACCGCAGCAGCAGAGTATGGCTTCAGTGGGGCATCGACAACGGTCCGAATTACCGCATCCAGTTCATCAGCACCGACGACGACAGCGACGTTTCCGTGCGTGTGTACGGTCTTGTGAACGTCACCGAAGCGCAGAAATCGAAGCTTGTCATGGCCTGCAACGAGCTGAACAGCAAATACCGCTTCGTAAAATTCGTGATCGACAAAGACCTCGACCTCAACGTGGAATATGACTTCCCTGTAGATACCATCAGCGTGGAATCCTGCGCGGAGGAGATCATGCTCCGCTTTGTAAAGATCATCCGCGAGGCTTATCCCGAGCTGATGCGCGCTATCTGGTCGTAACACTCCGCAATCCCGCACAGATCCCATTCACAACGCCCGCCGCGAACCGATCGCGGCGGGCGTCTTCTTTTATTCCTTCAGGCTGCAGAAACAGGTTTCAAAGGGCGCCCCCGGCCGATAGAATACCGGCGGCTGACCGAGGGGCGCGGCAACCGTGACCTCTCCCCCGTGATAAACGTCTCCGCTCCACAGATGGATCCACGCGCCCTTCGGCAGTAAGAGCGTACGCATATCGGCGGCGGGCTCCACCACCGGGGCGACCAGCAGATCGTCCCCCAGCAGATAGGAAAAGCGTTCGCGCTCCCAGAACGCCGGGATATCCTCCGCAAAAAAGAGCGGACGCATCACAGGCAGTCCGGTTTCGGCGTTCTGCCGGACCGCATGCCGCAGATAGGGCAGCAGTTTTCGGTGCATGCGCGTCATCTTTGCCGTAAAACCGAGCAGCTCCTCACTGTCGTAGAGCTGGACGTTGGAATCTGGGCGGTTGCCCTCGTGCGAGCGCATCACGGGCGTAAAGCAGGCGAACTCGATCCAGCGTTTCAGCAGCTCCGCGTCCCGGCGCAGGGAGAACAGCGTCGTGTAGCCGCCGATATCGCTGCAGTGGAGCCCGAAACCGCTTAAGCCCGCCGAGAGCGCCGCCGTGATCACGGAGGGCAGACCGTCGTCCACAGACCAGTCCACGTTCTGATCCCCCGCCCACAGAAGGGTGGAATAGCCGCCGCTCCCCTTTCCGCCGGAACGCATAAAGAAGACCGCGTCGCCGAGCAGGCCGCTCTCCTCTACCGCAAGGCGGTTGCACTTCGCCCACAGAACAGGCCAGAGGTTATGGAGCGTTTCGCCCGCGCCGCCGTAACAGACGGCGTCTGCCGGCAGGTACTCGCCGAAATCCGCCATCCAGCCCCGAAAGCCCATGCCGATCAGGTTGGTTTTGATCACGTTTTTGTACCATTCGAACGCTTCCGGGTTCGTCAGATCCACCACGCCGCAGTTGAATTCCCCGAAGTCGAAGAGATACGCTTCTCCCTCCGGATTGTTGACAAAATACCCTTTTTCGAACGCCTCGGCGAAAAGTACGCCGCCTTCAACGAGATAGGGGTTGATGTAGCCCATCCAGCGGCAGTCCTTGTCGTCGCGGATCACCTCGTCAAGAGCCGGGTACATTTCGGGGCTCCAGCGCCAGTCCCACTGCAGACGCTTGCCGAAGGAGGTAACGCGCTTTCCCTGCCAATCCTGGATCCAGACGGCGGAGAGGGGAACGCCGGCCTTTTGGCAGCGGCCGCGCATTTCGAGCGCGCGGGCGGTGCCGCCCTGCACGCCGAGCCAGAAGCCCGCCATCGTCCAGTCGGGCAAAACGGGCTGGCGGCCGAGAAGGCCCGTCAGGCGTTCGAGCAATTCCGGGTAAGTATCCCCCGCGCCGAAGACGAAACGCGGTTCGGCGTTCCAGACCCGCACGGCGTGAAAGGCTTCGTTCGTAAAATCAAGCTCCGCGTATTGCGGATCTTCGAGCAGCGCGAAGTATTTTTCGGAGGAGATGAAGGAGGCCTGCGGGTAGAAGGTGGTGTGATAATCCCCGCCGCCGCCGTCGGAGGCGTCCGCAAGGCGGGTGATCTCGGTCTGCTTGTTGCGGCCTACTCCCTGTTCGCGGGTCCAGATCGGGAATACCCTGCCGCTGAGATCGAGGAATGAGAACTGCTCCCCGCCCCCGGCGACGCGTTCGCCTGCCCTCGCCGGGATGCGCAGCTCGGCGCGGTTCAGCCCCTCGCCGCCCTGCCCCGCAAGATA
>CADBOC010000224.1 GCA_902796175.1 Oscillospiraceae bacterium
AAAAACAAGGCCGCCGTCGCCGCCGACCCCGTTGTTCAGGAGACCCTCGCCGCCCTGCAGAAAAAGCTCGGCGGCAAAGGGCGCATCCTGCTGCGCGAGAGCGGCACCGAGCCCGTGCTGCGCGTGATGGCGGAGAGCGAAAGCCGGAAGGAAGCGGAAGCCGCGGCCCAGGCGCTTGCCGAATGCGTCGCCGCGCGCGGCGACGCACTCGGCAAGCGAGTGAAAAGTGAACAGTGAACAGGTAAAAGGGTCGGACGGGCTCCGCCCGTACCCGGTTTTATAATCCAAAACGCGAAGCGTTTTCCGAATCTTTTACCTTTTACCTTTTCACTTTTAACTATCTCCTAACTATCTCCGTATTACTCAATTTCTATCAAGAAAGGATCGATTCAAATGTGCGGTATCATCGGCGCGATCTGCGAAACGAACGTCACCCCTCTGCTGATCGAGGGGCTTAAAAAACTGGAGTACAGGGGCTACGACTCCGCCGGGGTCGCGGTGGAAACGGCGGAAGGCCTGAAACGCGTGCGCGCCGAGGGCAAGATCGCGGCGCTTGAGGAAAAACTGGCCGAGACGCCCCTTGCGGGCTTTTCGGGCGTGGGGCACACCCGCTGGGCGACCCACGGCGCGCCGGCCGAGCGCAACGCCCACCCGCATAAAAGCCCCTGCGGACGCTTTCTGGTGGTGCACAACGGCATCATCGAAAACGCCGCCGAGATCAAGCGAAGCCTTCTGCCCGCCGGCAGCGTGTTCGAGAGCGAAACGGATACCGAGACCGCCGCGCACCTGCTGACGAAGTTCTACGACGGCGACCCCGTCGCCGCCATCGCGCGGACCCTTTCGGTGATGGAGGGCAGCTTCGCGCTCGGCGTTCTGTGCGCGGACTTCCCCGATACCCTCTTCGCCGCCGCCTTCGGCAGCCCCCTTGTGGCGGCGCTCGGCAAAGACGGCGCCTACATCGCCAGCGACGCCGGGGCCCTGCCCGAAGCGCCGGAGGAGATCTACTCCCTGAAGGACCGCGAGATCGTCTCCCTCACCCGCGGCAGTCTCCGCTTTTATAACGAGAAGGGCGAAGCGATCGAAAAAACGCCCGCCCAGGTCCGCGTGCAGGCGCTCTCCGTAGACAAGGGCGGCTACGAGCATCATATGCTCCACGAGATCCACCAGCAGCCGGAGGCCGTTCGCGCCACGCTGGCGGGGCTGCTGGGGCCGGAGGGGATCGACCTGAGCGGCAGCGGGCTGACGGAGGACTTTATCAAAAACGAACTGGAGCGCATCGTGATCGTCGCCTGCGGCTCCGCCTACCACACGGGGCTCTGCGCCAAACGCCTGTTTGAGGGCAAGGCCCGCATCCCCTGCTCCGCCGAGATCGCCAGCGAATTCCGCTACGCGGACCCCGTGATCGACCGGCATACCCTCGCGATCTTCGTCAGCCAGAGCGGCGAGACCGCCGATACGCTGGCGGCGCTCCGGCTGTGCAAAGAGAAGGGCGCGAAGGCGCTCTCCATCGTGAACGTGGCGCTCAGCGCCATCGCCGCCGAGAGCGAGGGCGTGATCCTGACCCAGGCCGGACGGGAGATCGCCGTGGCGACGACCAAGGCCTATTCCGCGCAGCTCTCCGTCTTCTACGCCCTCGCCATCCGCTTCGCTGCTCTTCGCGGCGCGATCGGCAGTGCGGAGGAAAAGGCCCTCACCCACGCGCTGGCCGAGCTGCCGGAGCGCATCGCCGAGGCGATCGACAGCACGAAACAGACCGCCGAGACCCTCGCCGGACGCCTGTTTGAAGCGAAGGATATGTTCTTCATCGGCCGCCAGCTCGACGAGGCCGCCGCCGCGGAGGCAAGCCTGAAAATGAAGGAGATCAGCTACCTGAATTCCCAGGCCTACGCCGCCGGGGAATTAAAGCACGGCACCATCTCGCTGGTGGAGCCCGGCACGCCCGTGATCGTGCTGGCGACGCAGGATGCGATCAGCGCCAAGACCCGCGCGAACTTAGCCGAGGTAAAGGCAAGGGGCGCCTTTACCGTGGCCGTGACCACCCGCGCCCTCGCCCCCGCCTTCGCCGAGGCGGACGAGGTGATCGTGCTGCCAGACGTATGCCAGTGGTTCACCTGCAGCCTCGCCGTGGTGCCGATGCAGCTTTTGAGCTATTACACCGCCAAACGCCGCGGCTGCAGCATAGACCAGCCGAAGAATCTGGCGAAGAGCGTGACCGTGGAATAAGGCGGCGGCTGAAGCCGCCGCGGTGAAATCGTCGCCGTTGGCGACGGTGAAATCGCTGCCTTGGGCAGCGGTGAAATATTGCCGCTTCGCGGCAATGTGAAATATCCGCCGGGAAAGGTTTGCGCCTCTCCCGGCGGCTTTCTGCGCGGCGGATGTTTCGGGCGCTGCGCGCGGCGGATGTTTCGGGCGCTGCGCGCGGCATTTTTATACGCGGCTTCGCCGCTGCGGAACCGGAACTGACAAAAAAACCTTCTCCGGAGAGGCAGGGGCGGCCAATCACGGGGACGGTTATCCCGATCGACTCCGGTCGATCGGGGAACCGTCATCCTGATTTGCCGCCCCGGCCTGTTCGCAGGGCCCCTGCTTCACAAATGAACTTTCTCAGTCTGACAGAAAACGCCCCCACGGAGCGTACGGCGGCCGCCTTACTCCGTAGGGCACGTCGTCCCCGACGTGCCGGAAGGCCGCCTGACAGAAAACAACCCCACAGAGCGCACGGCGGCCGCCT
>CADBOC010000225.1 GCA_902796175.1 Oscillospiraceae bacterium
CTTTGGGAGCTGTTAAAAGATACCATGCCGCCCCCCCGGCGGCAGCCTTGCGGGTGATAGATACGGATACATTACGAAACTGACTCAGATATTATCTCGCGATGGGGACCTCGGCGGCCGCTTCTTCGCTGATACGCGAATACGGCGCGCCCTCAAATGTTCTCGCTCAGAATACCGACTCTTTCTGCAATCTCGGTAAAATGACGCGGGCGCAGGCAAAACGTCTGCTGGATCCCAACGACGCGAAGGTCTCGGAGATCCTGGCGCTCTGCCGGGAGTTCAACTGGCGGATCCTTACGCCCGACGATCGCCTGTATCCCGAACGTCTGCTCTCGCTGCCGGATTTTCCCTCCGTTCTGTTTGCCGAGGGGGACGTTTCCCTTCTGCATGAACCTCTGCTCGCGGCCGTTGTCGGCACGCGGCAGGCAAGCCGCAGGGGACTGTCTTTTGCCTACCGTCTGGCAGCTGATTTTTCGGCGGGCGGCGTCGTCACCGTAAGCGGCAGCGCGCTCGGGATCGATTCCGCCGCGCATGAGGGGGCGCTGACAGCCGGCGGCTCGACCGTCGCGGTGCTCGGCACGGGGTTCGGCTTCAATTACCTTCCGGAGCAGGTGTTTCTGCGCAGAAGGATCGCGGGCGACGGCGTTCTGATCACCGAAATGCCGCCCTTTGCCGGACCGACCTCTTCTTCTTTTCCGCAGCGCAACCGTCTGATCGCGGCTTTGTCGCACTCCGTAACGGTAGTCGAAAGCGGAGAAGGGGGCGGCTCGATGATCACGGCCCGCTTCGCGCGCAGTCAGAATAAACCGCTGTTTGTACCGCCCGCCGGGGCGGTCCGTTCGCCGGGCTGCGACCTGCTGCTGAAAAAGGGCGCGTCGGAGCTTAAAGCGCCCGATCTCGCCGTTGGCGGAAAGGGGATCCTTCCCGATCCTGCTTTTCCCTTCGATATGCCTATGCCTCTGCCGCCGCCGCTTGATCCGGCCGCGGGCTCTCTGGCGCAGTACGCGCTGTACTGCGGCGTGGATCCGCGGGAGGCGCAGGAGATCTTCGCCGTGGTCCGCAGAAACACGCTGCCGGAAGAAACGAAAATGCCGGAACCGGAGACGGACCTCTTTTCGATCATCGCACAGGCTGAAGAACGTGAAAAAGCGGCGGCAAAGCCCAGACGAAAAAAAGCTCCCCCCTCTGAGGCGGAAAAACCGAAAGAAACGGATAAAAAGAAAAAAACCGTCAGATCTTCTCCGCCTCCGGATCTGCCCGAGAACGAGCGGGCGATCCTCGGGGCGCTCGGCAAAGAGGAAATGCTGCTCGACGCCCTTTCGGCGGCGCTTGGCAGAGAGATCCCCGTTCTGATGAACGAGGTGAGCCTGCTTGAGCTGAAAGGACTTGTGAAGCTGCTTCCGGGGAACCGGATCGCGGCGGTTCGGGACGCATAATGCCCCGGCGCCGTTATATAATGATATAAATAAAAGAAACAAATATTTTATCATCGACAGAAAAACGCCGGCGCGCGGGGAAAGGAACCGTACCGGCGCGGGAGAAAACTATGCATGCATTAGTGATCGTGGAATCGCCGGCAAAGGCTAAGACCATCAAAAAATATCTCGGAGACGGATATGAAGTAAAAGCCTCGATGGGGCATATCCGTGACCTTTACGCCTCAAAGCTCAGCGTGGACGTTAAGCACGATTTTCAGCCGGATTATACTGTGATCAAGGGGAAAGAGAAGCTTCTGCAGGAGCTGAAGACGCTTGCGGATAAGAGCGATTTCGTTTACCTCGCGACCGACCCCGACCGTGAGGGCGAGGCGATCTCCTGGCATCTCGCGGCGCTGCTGGGGCTGGATATGAACCAGAAGAACCGTGTGAAGTTCAACGAGATCAATAAAAAAAGCGTATTGGCCGGCATCGTGAATCCGGAAAAGATCGACCAGGATCTGGTGAACGCCCAGCAGGCAAGGCGCATCCTTGACCGGCTGGTCGGCTACCGTCTGTCTCCGTTTATCTCGCAAAAGATCCACCGCGGGCTTTCCGCCGGGCGCGTGCAGAGCGTGGCGCTGCGCTTGATCGTCGACAGGGAAGAGGAGATCGCGCGTTTCGTGCCTGAGGAATACTGGAGCATCGAGGCCGTGCTGAGCGCGCCTCCTTCCAAAAAACAGTTCCGCGCCGCGTTCGTTGGCGATCAGAACGGCAAGATCCGGCTCTCGAACGAAGAGGAGACAGCCGGGATACTCGCCCGTCTCGAGGGCGCGCAGTATACGGTGGCCTCTCTCAAAAAAGGCGTGCGCAAAAAACAGCCTTCGCCCCCCTTTATCACCTCCACGCTGCAGCAGGAAGCCTCCAAGCGCCTGAACTACGCCGCGAAACGCACGATGAAGATCGCGCAGGAGCTGTATGAGGGCGTGGACGTCGAGGGCGTCGGCGCCGTGGGCCTTATCACCTATATGCGTACCGACTCGCTGCGCATTTCGGATGAATCCCGTGAAGAGGGCTGCCGCTTCATCGCCGAGAATTACGGCGAACGGTATCTGCCCGACAAGCCGCGCGTATTCAAGACCCGACAGGGGGCGCAGGACGGTCACGAGGCGATCCGCCCCGCGATCCCTTCCTTAACGCCCGAGCGGGTCAGATCTTCGCTCACGCCCGAGCAGTATAAGCTCTATCACCTGATCTGGTGCCGTTTTATGGCGAGCCTGATGGCGAACTGCCTGCAGGATACCGTTCGCACCGAGATCCACGCGGCAAAACCGGAGGAGACGGACAGCTACTGCGTATTTACCGCTTCGGGCTATACCGTGCGCTTTGACGGCTATACCGTGCTTTACGACAACGATACCGATGAAGAGGAGAACCGTTCGGCGCTGCCGGAGCTCGAGAGCGGCGGAAAACTCAAATTCAGAGAGCTGAAGGAAGAGCAGCATTTTACCCAGCCGCCCATGCGGTATTCCGAGGCTTCGCTCATCAAAACGCTGGAAGAGACGGGCGTAGGACGCCCCTCCACCTATGCGTCCATCCTCTCGATCATTCTGGACCGCGACTATGTGGTGCGCGAAGGCAAAAAGCAGCTCGCGCCGACGGAGCTCGGCACTGCCATCACCCATCTGCTGAAGGATAAATTCCCCAAGATCGTGAATACGAAATTCACCGCCGGTATGGAGAGCGACCTTGATAAGATCGAGGCCGGCGGCTACGATTATATCAGCATGCTGCATACGTTTTACGACGAGTTCGAAGAGACCCTGAAAAAGGCGAAGGCTTCGATGGAGGGCGTTCGCATCACGCTGGAGGAGGATAAGACGGACGTACCCTGCGAAAAATGCGGTTCGCTGATGGTAGTCAAGGTCGGGCGCTTCGGTAAATTCCTCGCCTGCCCCAATTATCCGACCTGCAAGTTTACAAAGCCTTTTGTTCAGCAGACGGCGGGCGAATGCCCGAGGTGCGGCGGAAACGTGATCAGCAGAAAAAGCAAGAAGGGGCACACCTTTTACGGCTGCTCCAATTATCCGGAATGCACCTTTATGACCTGGGATACGCCCACGCCTGAACGCTGCCCGAAATGCGGCAAAACGCTCTTCCGCGCCCGCGGCAGCGTAAAACACTGCCTGAATGAATCCTGCGGGTATTCCGCTCCAAAAAAGAAGGAAGACGACGATGCGTGATCAAAAGCAGGTGTTCTCCGGGGCCGTTGTGATCGGCGGCGGCTTTGCCGGGACAGAGGCCGCGATGCGGCTTGCCGCAAAAAACGTACCCGTAACGCTCTATGAGATGAAGCCCGGGCGTTTTTCTCCGGCGCACAAAAGCCCCGCGCTCTGCGAGCTGGTCTGTTCCAACTCCTTCAAAGCGCAGCGCGTCGCCTCCGCCGCGGGTCTGCTCAAGGCGGAAATGGAGATGCTCGGCAGCTTGACCGTACCGCTGGCTCGCAGGCACGCCGTGCCCGCCGGCGGAGCGCTTGCCGTTGACCGAGACGCCTTCTCCGCAGCCGTGACCGCGGCGGTGGAGGACGAGCCCCTGATCACGGTAGAGCGGCGCGAGATCCGCTCGATCCCGGAGGGGGGCGTCGCGATCGTGGCGGCGGGGCCGCTCGCGAGCGAAGCGCTCAGCGCCGATATCACGCGGCGGTTCGGCGAACGTCTCAGCTTTTACGACGCGGCTGCGCCTGTCATAACCGCCGGGAGTGTGGATATGACGAAGGCGTTTGTCGCCTCCCGCTATGAAAAAGGCGGGGACGATTATATCAACTGCCCTATGGACCGCAGCGAATACGAGGCGTTCCATGAGGCGCTGGTGGCGGCCGAGGTCGCCGAGCTGCACGATTTTGACCGCCCCGGCAATGTGTATGAGGGATGCATGCCCATCGAGATCATGGCGAAGCGGGGCAAAGATACCATCCGCTTCGGCCCCATGAAGCCGGTAGGTCTCGTCGATCCCGCGACCGGGCGCAGACCGTGGGCGGTGCTGCAGCTCAGACGCGAGAACCGGGACGGGACCATGTTCAACCTTGTGGGCTTTCAGACCAACCTGAAGTTTTCGGAGCAAAAGCGTGTGTTTTCCCTGATCCCGGCCCTGCACAGCGCCGAATTCGTACGCTTCGGCGTGATGCACCGCAACTCCTTTCTGCGTTCGCCGGGGCTGCTCTCTCCGGCCTTTAACGTGCTGAACGATCCGTCTCTCTTTTTCGCGGGACAGATCACAGGGGTCGAGGGGTATATGGAGAGCGCCGCGTCCGGAATCCTCGCCGGGATCAACGCCGCCAGAACGCTTACCGGCGAAGCGCCCCTGATCCTGCCGCCGGATACGATGCTCGGCGCGCTCTCCCGCTATATCGCGGATACGTCGGTGCATGATTTTCAGCCGATGGGGGCGGCGATGGGGCTGCTGCCGCCGCTGTCCGAACGCGTGCGCGATAAAAAGCTGCGCTACCGGATGCTGGCGGAGCGCGCGCTGCGGTCTTTGCAGAACGCGCTGGCCGAAGCAGGCGTCGAGCCTGCCGTTACGGCCGAAGAACTGCTCTTAAGAGAGGGATCATAGATGAAAGAACTGGAAGAAGCGCTGGGATACCGGTTTCGGGATCCCGGGCTGCTGAGGCTTGCCCTGACGCACTCCTCCTACGGGAACGAACAGGGCGACCACCGCAACAACGAACGGCTTGAATTTCTCGGGGATTCTGTCCTTGGATTTATTACGGCGGAATATCTCTTCCGCAGTTTTCCGAACGAGCCCGAGGGAGAGCTGACGCGCCGGCGCGCGAACGCCGTATGTGAAAAAACGCTCGCCTCGTTTGCCGGCAGCGTAGATCTCGGCAGGTATCTGCGTCTTGGCAAGGGGGAAAAGCACATGGGCGGCGCCGGGCGTCCGAGCATTTTATCAGACGCGTTCGAATCCGTGATCGCCGCCATTTATCTGGACGGCGGCATGGAGGAGGCAAAGCGCTTTGTTTTACGGTTCGTCAGCGCCGCCAGAGAGGAATCGGCGGCGGTGACGGATTATAAAACGGCGCTGCAGGAGGTCGTTCAGCAGAACCCCGACGTGCAGCTGCGTTATGTGCTTGCCGCCGAAAGCGGTCCGGATCACGATAAGACCTTTACGGTCGATGTGTATCTGAACTCCAACCGCATCGGCAGCGGGGAAGGACACAGCAAAAAGAAAGCGGAGCAGGCGGCGGCGCGCGAAGCGCTCGGCCTGATGGGCATAAGCCTCTGACGCCGGCGTCCGGGGCAGACCCGAAAGGATATTGAACGCATGTATTTGAAAGCATTGGAAATGCAGGGATTCAAGTCGTTCCCCGATAAAACCGTGCTGCAGTTCGAAAACGGCATAACGGGCGTTGTGGGGCCGAACGGCTCCGGAAAAAGCAACATCGCGGACGCCGTCCGCTGGGTGCTGGGGGAGCAATCCACGAAATCTCTGCGCGGCTCCAAAATGGAGGACGTGATCTTCAGCGGTACAAAAGACCGCCGCGCCGTCGGTTTTGCGGAGGTCACGCTGCGGCTCGACAACAGCGACGGCTCTCTTCGTACGCCCGAAAAAGAGGTGGCGGTCACACGCCGCTATTACCGGTCGGGCGAGAGCGCATATATCATCAACGGCAAGACCGTGCGCCTGAGGGACGTAAACGAGCTTTTTATGGATACGGGGCTCGGGAGAGACGGCTATTCCATGGTCGGGCAGGGGCGCATCGAAGAGCTGGTCTCGGCAAAAAGCGACAACCGGCGCGATATGTTCGAGGAGGCTGCAGGGATCTCTCATTACCGCTACCGCCGCGCCGACGCGCTCAGGCGTTTGGCGCAGACCGAAGAAAACCTGGTGCGCCTGCGAGATATCGTACAGGAGCTTGCCGCGCGCGTAGGCCCGCTCGAAAAGCAGAGCCGTAAGGCGCAGCAGTTTCTGGTGTACGCGGCTGAGAGAAAAACGCTTGAGATCGGTCTGTGGCTCCATACGCTGCAGCGTTCCGCCGCCCTGATCCGGGAGCAGATCTCAAAGCTCGGCGTGGCGCAGTCGCAGTACGACGACGCCGGTCGAAGACTCAGGGAGCTCGGCGAGGTGATCGAGGGCGCGGCCGAGGAGACCCGCGCCATCAACGTGCGCATTGAAACGGTTCGCCGGCAAAGCGCCGAAAAAGAAGAAGAGGCCGCCTCCATGGAACAGGTCGCGGCGGTCTTCGAGAACTCGGTCCGGCACAATGAGGAGACGGCCGGACGCATACAGGCGGAAATAGAGAGGACAGACGGAGAGCTTGCGCGGATCGACGGCGAGAGCTCGGAGCTGAACAGCCTGATCGAAGAGATCCTGCGGGATTCCGCGGCTGTCGCCGCGGAATCGAAACAGATCGGCGAGCGCCTGCTGCGTCTGCACAGCAGAGACGCGGAGGTATCAGGCGAATACGCGGAGGTAAACGAGGCGCTCTCCGCCGTGCTGCTGCAGATCTCGCAGGCTGAGATCCTCAAGAGCGCATCCGCTTCCTCCGCCGCCGAAATACGGGCCCGTCTGGCCGCGCTTTCGGAACGGGAGCTTTCGCTCCGGGCGGAACACGCAGGGCTCAGGCAGACTGAAGAGGAACAGGCCGCCGCCGCCGCCGCGAGCGTTGAAAAGCTCAACGCCGCGTCGAACGCCGCCGGCGGGTATGAGATGCGCCGCAGAAACGCCGAGGAGCGGGCGCAGCGTGCGAAAGACGCGTTCGAGGCGCTCAAGGTCGCGCACATGGGAAAGCAGAGCCGTCTTCATTTTCTGGAGGAGACGGAAAAGAATATGGAGGGATACGGCGGCAGCGTAAAAGCCGTGATGCGCGAACGCCAGCGCGGCACGCTTACCGGTATCCGCGGTACGCTGTTTCAGCTGATCACCGTACCGGAGCAGTACCAGACCGCCATCGAAACGGCGCTCGGCGGCGCGATCCAGGATATTGTGACCGAGACCGAGGACGACGCGAAACGCGCCATCCGGATGCTCAAAGAAAAAAACGCCGGCCGCGCGACCTTTCTGCCGATGACGGCGATCCGTGGCAGAACGCTGGAAGAGCGGGGCCTTGCCGATCAGCTCGGTTATATCGATACCGCAGCGGCGTTGGTGAAGA
>CADBOC010000226.1 GCA_902796175.1 Oscillospiraceae bacterium
CCGCCGAATCGCGCGATGCGGTCCTTTATGTTTTTGGATTGCAGTTCCAGATATTTGTCGTTGTCAAATCCTACCGTGCCCACGTTTGTTCTACCCCCTGCTTTTCGCATAATCAATAAAAGTATAGCACAGGCGGGCGGTTTTGTAAAGCGATTTAACGGAAAAAAGAGGTGAACGCGACCGCGACGCCGAGCACTCTTACGTCGGCCAGATCCCGGCCCGTTACGACGATCGGCGCGTAGCGCGGGTTCTCGGGCATCAGGGTCAGCGTTTCGCCCTGGCGGTACCAGCGCTTGAGCGTGGTCTCTCCGTTTACCATCACGGCCGTTATGCTGCCGTTCTCGGCGGTCTCCTGCCGGCGGATATAGACGATGTCGCCGTCGTGGATGCGCGCGCCCACCATGGAGTCGCCCTCGCACAGCAGCGTAAAATCGCATTTCACCGTTTCCGGCACAAGGTCGTAGCCGTCGAAGTTCTCTTCCGTTAAGATCGGTTCGCCGCAGGCGATGCGGCCGAGGCGCGGTTTTTTCACAAACTGCGGCAGCGGCTGCGCGCCCCTTGGCAGGGGCTCCTCCGTCCGTCCCAGCAGGTAATCGACCGTCACTTCATAGAAGGAGGCGAAGCGGTCCAGCAGCTCCGTGCCGGGCGTTCTTGCCTCTTTTTCATAATTGACGTAGGTTGTGTACGCCAGCCCCAGCCGGCGAGCTGCTTCAGCCATTGTGTACCCCTTTGCTTCTCTTAATGTCTTCAGCCTTATCATTTTTATCACCCGTGTTTTATTATACCCAATGCGGGTAATCTTGTCAATACAAAATGGGCGAATCTAAACGAAAAAAAAGACGGCGGGCCGTCTGGTCCGCCGCCGGAAAAACGGGTATATACCTTTGTTTTTTACGCTTCGGTCTCGTCGGTCGCATCGCCGCCGGAGAACTTCGCAAGCAGATCTTTGACGAAAGCAACGATCTTCTCGATGAACTCCTTGATCTTGGCAAGAATGTCTTCCATTGTGAACGCTCCTTTCTTTTTTTTTGATTGCATCTGTATTGTAGCATACGGTTACAAATAATTCAAGTAATATTTACAGAATTAACAATTTATTCATAAAAGACACAATATTGCAATCTTTCGGAGTCGCTCAGCGAGCCGTGAACGAAAAAAAGATAGAATCATGGATAAACGTACTTGACAAACATGTCAATATATGGTAGTATTAGCACGAAAAAACAGAATCAGGGGGAATCACGATGAAAGCTACCGGTATTGTAAGAAGATTTGACGAAAACGGCCGTTTTGTGCTGCCGATGGAACTGCGACGGCAGTTTGGGTTGGACGGCGCAAACGACGCGCTCGAGATCTTTGTGGATGACGACAACATCATTCTTCGCAAGTATCAGACCGCCTGCGTTTTCTGCGGCGCCTCGGAGGATACCGTTCAGCTGCATGAAAAAAAGGTCTGCCGCAAATGCGCCGAGAAGATCGGCATGCTGTTTGCTGACTGATCGCGCCGGCGTACGTCTGCCGCGAAAGAATTCGTCTTCGCCGAATGTGAAGGATCCTCCGGGAAAGGTTCGGGCCTTTTCCGGAGGATCTGTTTTTGTGCAGCGATCGCCGGGCCGGGTGCGCGGCGCCGCCGGTCCTTTCTGTTTCTGAGAAAGCGGAGCCCGGATCATAAAAGCGATCTGTGACCGTGTGATCACAGATCGCTTTCCGCAAATGCCCTCCGTTTTGCCCGATCAGGCAGGCGCCGGCGCAGCCCGCAGACCGCACGCGGTGAAGTCACGTTCGGGCGTCTCAGTCGTCATAGCCGTCGTCGTAACCGTCGCCGTTGTAATCGTCGCCGTAGTCGTCGTTGTAATCGTCGTCATCCGGCTCATCCTCTTCCCGGTCTTCATCCGGGGCGGTTGTGGTCTCGCCCTCCCCGATGAGCGCGGCGGCGGAGCCGCTGCCGACGTATTCCTCAAGGCACAGGCCCTGTTCGCGCATTTCCAGCGCGGCGCGGTTGCCGACGTACCGCCAGTGCCAGGGCTCGGCGTGAAAGAGGGTAAAGTCTGTCTTATCCGCCGGGTAGCGTTCGATAAAGCCGAAGCGCGCGGCGTTTTCGCGCAGCCAGCCGTAGGTGGGGGAGCGCGCAAAGTCCTCCTCCGGCCAGCCGATCTCCACCGCAAGGCCGTAGTTGCTTTCGCTGCAGTAGGCGGGCGAAACCGTGAACGCGGCGCGGGCGGCCGCGGAGGCGGCGTCCAGCCCCATGTCGGTATACGATTTTACAAGCTGATTGAACTTTCTCGCCTGCCGCTCCGGCGTTACGTACCCGGCTGAGAGCGTCAGCTCGATGCCGTCTGCCAGCGCCGCGCTGTACATGGTCTGAAACGCCTGCGCCACGCGGGAGTCGAGATAGACGGCGGAATCCGACATGACCTGCGTCACGGTCGGTTCGTAATCCTCCTTCAGGCGGTAGTAGCGGTTGATCAGCACCAGCATCCAGCCGTCGCCGGCGGGCATTTCGATCTCCTCAGGCGTCGGCAGAACCGCGGCGGCGCCGGTCAGGGGTACGTCAGAGGCGGGCAGGGTGGGCGCGGCGGTGACGGGTTCGGTCTCATCCGCCGCCGTCTGCTCTTCGCCGGCCCAGTCGGCGCTGGTCCCGGCGTTTTTGACCTTGATCGCGTTCGTGGTGACCTTATAAGATAAAAAGTACGATATGCCGAAGAGCGCTGCCGCCGCCAGCATGATCAGCAGCAGATTCGCGATGATTTTTTTTCCCATATCTCATACGGCCGTCGTCAGACGGCGCTCCCTTTTTTATATTTATATCTATCATATCAAAAAAACGCGTAAAAGTCAAGAAAGACGGGAGGCAGTAGGCAGTAGTCAGAAGTCAGAAATGAGAAATGAGAAATGAGAAATGAGAAATGAGAAATGTCGGAAAACGCTTCGCGTTTTGATTTTATATAATCGGGCAAGGGCGAAGCCCTTCCTTC
>CADBOC010000227.1 GCA_902796175.1 Oscillospiraceae bacterium
CAGCTTCGGCAAGTCGCGGTAGGAATGGATGGTGTTTGCGTAATGCTCACAAAACAGCGTTTCCGACGTCGGGCGCACACAAAGACGCTCCGCCAGCGGCTCGCTGCCGCCGTGCGTCACCCACGCGACCTCGGGGGCGAAGCCCTCGACGTGGTCTTTTTCCTTCTGAAGCAGGCTCTCGGGGATAAAGAGAGGCATATATACGTTCTCATGCCCCAGCGCCTTGAAGCGGGCGTCCATCTGCTGCTGGATCAGCTCCCAGATCGCGTAGCCGTAGGGGCGGATGATCATGCAGCCCTTCACGCTCGAGTAATCCACAAGCTCGGCGCGTAGCACAACGTCCGTATACCATTTGGCGAAATCCTCCTCCATCGCGGTGATGGAGTCTACCATTTTTTTGTTGTCAGCCATAAGAATGATCCGTTTCCTTTCTGTACCGGGAGAATCGTTTCGCAAAAATACAAACGGGGACAAACCGTTCAGCCTGTCCCCCGCTTGGTTGCGTACGCTCAGCTCTTGCTTCTGAACATATTGAAGATGTCGATCACGTCGTCGTCGACCGAGCCGGAATCATCCGCGGCGGGCGCGGCGGGCGCGGGCGCGGCGGCGGGCTGCGCCGCTTCAGGCACCTCGAAGACAGGCGCTTGCGTCTTTTGGGCGGGTTCGGCGGGTTTGCGGTCGTCGGTGCCGAAGCCGGTGGCGATCACGGTGACGACCATCTCATCCTCCAGCGCGCTGTCGGTGGATACGCCGAAGATGATGTTCGCGTCTTCGGAGGAGGCGTCTTTCACGATGGTGGCGGCGACGTCCACGTCGTCGAGCGAGACGTCGTCGGAGGCGGAGATCAGAATGATAACGCCCTTCGCGCCCTGAATGGTGGTCTCAAGCAGCGGGCTCGAGATCGCGGCGTGGGCCGAAGCCTCCGCTTTTTCTTTGCCCTTGGCGCGGCCGACGCCCATGTGCGCGTGGCCCGCGTCTTTCATCACGGAGGTAACGTCCGCGAAATCGAGGTTGATGATGCCGGGGATCTTGATCAGCTCCGCGATGCTCTTTACGCCCTGACGCAGAACGTCGTCCGCGACCGTGAAGGCGTTGAGCAGGGTGATCTTCTGCTCGGAGACGAGCTTTAAGCGTTCGTTCGGGATCACGATCAGGCTGTCGACGTGCTGCGCGAGCTCCGCGATGCCGGCCTCGGCCTGCGCCATGCGGTGCTTGCCCTCGAACTGGAAGGGCTTTGTCACGATGCCGACGGTAAGAATGCCCTTGTCTTTGGCAAGCTGCGCGATGATGGGCGCGGCGCCCGTGCCGGTGCCGCCGCCCATGCCGGCGGTGATAAAGACCATATCCGTACCGGCAAGCACTTCGTTGAGCGCTTCCATGCTCTCTTCCGCGGCGCGTTTGCCGACCTCCGGCTTGCTGCCGGCTCCCTGACCGCCCGTGACCTTTTCGCCGATCTGGATCTTTACGGAAGCCTTGGAATTGAGAAGGGCCTGTTTATCGGTATTTACAACGATGAATTCAACGCCCTGAACGTTTCCCTCTACCATGCGGTTCACGGCGTTTCCCCCACCGCCGCCTACGCCGACTACTTTGATCTGGGTAACAAGATCGTATTCGGTAGACATTTCAAATCCCATATCTTATAGATTCCTCCTGATCGTTTTGATGATTTTCCGCATAATTTTCTTTATAGTATCATACTTGTATAAAAAATTCAAGCGGAAAATCCTGATTTCCGTTTCTTTTTTTACGAAACGGTACGGCGCGGTCTCAATCCTCCTCCGCGCCTTCTTCGGTCTTTGCGGTCTCCCCCGCGCCGCCGTCATCCGCGGCCGTTTCGGCGCCGTAGCGGATCGGTGCCTCGGTCGTTCCTTCGACGGTGGTTTCGGCGTCCGAGAACATCTGCGCCCGGGCGGAGGCCGCCTCGCGCGCGCCGTCGATCTCGCTCTGCGTACGCACAAACGCTTTTTTGTCGACCGCCTTCATATCGACCACCAGCTTTTCATCGGAGTCCTTTGTTTTCTCAAGGCTGTCGTCGATCACCTTTTTGCCGAAGGCGAGCTTTTCTTTTACCGAATCGATCCTGCCGAGCAGAACGTCCACCCGGTAATCGACCTCAACGGTCACGTTTTCCGTATCAGAGAAATCGTAGACCGTCACGTTCAGGTAGCCCGCGTCGGCGAACGCGGTCGCCGTCTCGGTAACGCAGCGGAAGGTATCATCCCCGGCAAACACGGCGGGCCTCCCCGGGACCGCGGAGGTGATCTCTACGCCCGCAAGCCGCGCGACATAATCCGAGACCTCGCGCACGCCGGTCTGCAGCACCTTGCCTGAGGCGCTCAGCAGCACCGCGCCGTCTTTGCCCTGATACGCCATGGCGGGCCGCGCGTAGGATACGGAGATCTCTACGTCAAACGGAAAAACGCGCCTGACGCGCACGTTTTCAAGATACGGCAGGCGTTCTTCGATCCCGCGCGCGACCTCCTCCGTTTTAAGCCACAGCAGGCTGTCGCCCGTACGGATACCGGAGGCGCCGAGGATCTCAGCATCCGTATATCTGAGATGCTTTTCGTCTGAAATCGCCACGTTTCGCACCTTATAGAAAAAGATCAGACTGATCACCACGAGGGCCGCGAGCAGCACCAGCGCCGCGCCGCCGACAAGCAGCCGATCGCGCTTTTTGCGTGCGGAGATGCGCTTTTGTTTTGAATCCCGCATCCTTACGCCGAGGCTGCCGGCGTTGGGCCGGTTTGCCTGATCGCCGCCGCCGGCGGATTGCTTTTTTGCCATGATACGTCCTTCCCCCGGCCAAAACAGGCCGGAACGAAATACCGCCAGTGGAGGGCGGAGAGTGGAGGGTGGAGGGTGAGAGTGGAGAACGGCGTTTTTACGGCGCCGCCGAAACGGCTTCCATGTTTCCGTGCAGGGCGCGTACGGCGCCGCAGATATCCTCGTAGCCGCGCTCGATGTGGCGCACGTCGCGGATCTCGCTCTCGCCCTCGGCCGAGAGGGCCGCCAGCACAAGCGCCGCGCCGCCCCTGAGATCGGGCGTTACGACGCCGGCGGGGTACAGCCTCGGCACGCCCTCGATCACCGCCATGCGTCCGTCCCGGCGTATTTTCGCGCCGAAGCGGACCAGTTCGCCGATGTATTTGAAACGGCTTTCGAATATCGTTTCGATCACGACGCTGGCGCCGTCGGCTTTAGTCAGAACGGCCGTGAAAGGCGCCTGAAAATCCGTAGGAAAACCGGGATACGGCATGGTGCGCACGGTAGAGACGGCCTTCAGGCGCGCCGGCGCCGTCAGCCGGATGGCGTCGCCCCGTATGCGCGTGTCGCAGCCCGCCTCCGCGAACGCCGCCAGCACGGGTTCGAGATGCGCCGGGATCACCCTGTTTACGGTCACTTCGCCGCCCGTTGCGGCGGCCGCCGCGAGAAGCGTGGCGGCGGCGATGCGGTCCGGTATCACGGTATGCTCCGCGGGGTGCAGACCGGAAACGCCGCGGATGCGGACGGTCCCTTCCCCCGCGCCCGAGATCTTCGCGCCCATGCCGTTGAGATAATCGGCAAGGTCGCTGATCTCCGGCTCCCGCGCCGCGTTCACCACCAGCGTTTCGCCCTTCGCAGTCGCGGCGGCGATCATGATGTTTTCCGTAGCCCCTACGCTCGGAAACGACAGCGTGATGTTCGCGCCTTTCAGCCCGTCGGGCGCCCGGCATTCGATCACGCCCGCGTCGTCCTTTACGACAGCGCCGAGGCGGCGCATGGCGTCCAGATGCAGATCGATGGGTCTGAGCCCGATCTCGCAGCCCCCCGGCGCGCTCAGGCGCGCGTACCCCGTTTTCGCGAGCAAAGCCCCCAGAAAAATAACGGAGGAGCGCATTTCGCGCATCAGCGGCTCCGGTATCTCGCTGCCCTCAGCGCGGGCCGAATCCACAACGACCGCGCCGCCCTCTCTCAGGGTCTCGCAGCCGACGTGCCGCAGAATGGCAAGAGTCGCCTCCACATCCGACAGCGCGGGGCAGTTCCGGATCACGCACCGGCCGCCCGAAAGAACCGAAGCGGCAAGGATCGGCAGCGCGCTGTTTTTCGCGCCCTGCACCCCCGTGCTGCCGTAAAGAGGCGTTCCGCCCCGAACAATATATTTGCGCATTGCTTTTACCCGGCAGAGGCGACGGTTCCCGCGCCGCTGCCTTACCCTTTCATATAATACGGTTACCGTATCGTATGAGAGAAGCGCAAAAGCGTGCCTGTACGCCGCGCCGGACGGGCCGCCGGCAGAAAAACGCGAACAGGCTGTTCGTTCTACGGTCTAAAAAATCAAAACGCGAAGCGTTTTCCGATTTCGTCTTTCATCTTTCGTCTTTCATCTTTCATCTTTCGTCTTTATATAGACGGAGGATGATATCGCATATTTTTTTCTGCGCGTCGGTGATCGCCATATTGCGGGCCGCGCGGCCGGTGGCTCTGAAAACGTCCGGTTCGCGGATCAGCTTTTCCACATAGGCGGAGAGCGCGTCGGGGGTGAGATCCTTCTGTTCGATCACGAACGCCGCGCCGTTTTCCGCCAGCGCCATCGCGTTGTGGTACTGGTGGTTTTCGGTCACATAGGGCGACGGCACCAGAACGGATGCCTTGCCCATCGCCTGTATCTCGGCCAAAGAGCTCGCGCCGGCGCGGCTTACGACAAGATCCGCCGCCGCCATCGCGCTGGCCATATCGTAGATGTATTCGCTCACGCGCAGGCGGTCGGTCGAGAGCTCCGTGATCCCCTTCTCCGCCAGCACGCCCGGCACAAAACCGCCCAGCTGCCCGTAGCCGAAGAGAAAGCATACCCGTTTCTCACGGAAGCGCGCGACCACCTCGCACATGGCGCGGTTGATGCTTTCGGCCCCGAGACTGCCGCCGGTCGCGAGCACCACGGGGATATCGGGATCGAGGCCGAGAGCCTTTCTCGCCTCCTCACGGGTGACGGCGAGCAGCTCCTGCCGCACCGGCAGACCGGTATGCACCGGTTCGGCGGCGCATTTCATATGCTTCGCCGCGTTCATGGAGGTGAGCATCACCGCGTCCGCGTATTTTGCCAGCGCGATGTTCGTTTTGCCGGGAAACGCGTTCTGCTCATGGATCGCGGTTTTCACGCCCATCTTATGCGCGGTGCGCACCACGGGCCCGCTGACGTATCCGCCGAAGCCGACGACGACGTCGGGCGAAAAGCCGGAGAGGATCTTTCCGCATGCCCCCGTCACAAACGCCAGCCGCACGAGCGTTAACGCGTTGTGAAGCAGATCCGCCGGGAGCAGCGAACGCTGAAAGCCGCTGATGCGGATGCTCTCAAAACGGAAGCCCGCCTTCGGAACAAGCTCGGCCTCCATATGGTTTTTGGTGCCGATAAAAAGGATATCGGCGTCGGGACAGCGGCGCCGAAGCTCCTGCGCCGCGGCGAGGGCGGGGTTTATATGCCCGCCCGTGCCGCCCGCGGCAAATACAACGCGCATCTTCAACGCCTCCTGAGTCTTGAATCCCGCGATACGCCGAGCACTACGCCCATCTCGGCGAGCGTGACCACGATCGCGGTACCGCCGTAGCTGAAAAACGGCAGAGAGATACCCGTATTGGGGATGGAATCGGTGGCGACCAGAATGTTCAGCACGACCTGTACGCCGAGCTGAAATACGACGCCAAGCGCCAGCAGCGCCCCGTAGCGCGTTCTGGCGTTGATGCCGATGACGACGCCCCGCCAGATCAGCAGCGCGAAGAGCGCCAGGATCAGCGCCGCGCCGATCAGGCCCAGTTCCTCCACCACGATGGAGAAGATCATATCGTTCTGCGGCTCGGAGACGTACATATGCTTCATGGTGGACTGGCCGAGCCCTTTGCCGAAGAGCCCGCCGGAACCGATCGCGATCAGCGCCTGGTTTGTCTGCCAGCGCACGCCGAGGGGATCGAAATCCTTATGCACCCAGGCGTAGACACGCTCCTCCATGTAGCCCTTGAGCACGTCGAGCCTGCTTGCCGCCGCGATCAGCGCCGCCCCGGCCGCGCCGCCGAGGGCAAACCACTTGCCGCTCACTTCGCCGAGAAAGAGCATGATAACGCCGATCGTCAGCGTGAGGATCGTTCCGGAGAGATGGCTCCCCGCAAAAATAAGCCCCGCGTAAATGCCGATGATGCCCACGGCAATGACCACCGGAAAAAAGCTCTGGTTGATCACCGGCCGGCGAACCAGCCCGTTCACGGCGTTCGCCCACGGTTTGTTCAGGGGCCGCTTGCTGACGAGCTGGGCGTGGTATTTCGAGAGAAACGCCGCAAGCGTCAGGATCAGCGTGAACTTCGCGACGTCGGAGGGCTGGAACTGCAGCCCGCCGATGTAGATGTGCCGGCGCGTGCCGTTGTGCGCCGGCATCACAAGCGCCAGCAAAAGCAGCAGCCACGCCGCCGCCGTGCCGCCGAGCGCGCCGATATCCTCGAGCAGCCGGTAGTTGACGCGGGAGAGCGCGTACATCACCGCAAGGCCTACCAGCGCCCAGATGAGCTGCTTGCGAAAGAAGAATTCGCCCGATTCCCCTTTGTTGTACGCGTATACATAGCTTGCCGAATAGAGCATGATCAGACCGATCGCAACGATCAGCAGCAGAAAGGTGAAAAACATGACGTCCATGCCGCCCCTGCTGAACACGCCGCCCTTGCGGCGGATATACGTCTGCAGTTTTTGCGCCATATGCCGGTCCTCCTTTTTTTGGGTTCTTACCGCGGCCTGCAGCCGAACCAGAACAGCGCCGCCGCCGCCGCGCTGCCGAGCAGCGTTACAAGGCTGAAGACGGCGCACAGGCGTTTTTCGCTCCAGCCGCCCATCTCGTAATGGTGGTGGAGCGGCGCCATGCGGAAAAGCTTTTTGCCGCCGTGCGTTTTGACATATACGATCTGCAGGATATCGGAACCGAATTCAGCCACATAGATGATGCCGATGAGCAGGATCGCCCACGGCGCTTCAATGGCGTAGGCGGCGGCGCATACCATACCGCCCAGAAAGAGTGAGCCGAGGTCGCCCATCATGACTTTTGCGGGGTTCCAGTTCCAGATCAGGTACCCTGCGAGCGCCCCGAAGAGCGCGGCGCACATCAGCCCCACGCCCGCAAAGCGCATCAGGAACGCCGAAACGGCAAAGCCGACGCTGACCACCGCCGTAACGCTGGCGCAGAGCCCGTCCACGCCGTCGAGAAAATTCACCGCGTTCACGGTGCAGTAGATCGCCGGAACGCCGATGAGCCAGAACAGCAGACCGCTCTCGCTCTTGGCCCCGGCGTAGGGCACGACCATCTGCACGCCGACAAAATGCTGATAGGTGAAGAGGAAGGTGACGATCACCAGCAGCTGCATGGCGGTCTTCTGCAGCTCCGTAAGCCCCAGATTGCGCTTTTTCACGACCTTGATGTAATCGTCCACAAAGCCGATGAAGCCGAACGCCAGCGCCATGCCTATCCCCGCGAAGATCTTGATGGGAAGCGTATCGGCCCCCTGGGGTTTGTCGCTCCCGAAAAGAAGGATATTTCCGCCCAAAAGGCGGTCGGTGATCAGCACAGCCGCGAAGCTGAAGACAAAACCGACAATGAACAGAACGCCGCCCATTGTGGGCGTACCCTGTTTTTTCTTGTGCCAGCTGGGGCCGATATCCAGGATCGTCTGCCCGAATTTCAGCTTATGCAGCCAGGGGATGACCGCAAAGCCAAGCCCGAACGACGCGCCGAACGCCAGCGCGATCGCCAGTACGATCGCAATCCAAAATTCCATATCCGTTCATCCTTCCGTTTCTGCCTCCGGCAGCGAAGCGGCAAAGCCCGTTCCTGCCAGTTCTTTCACCGTTATCAGATCGGAAAACGGGATCCGCTTTCCGTTTATCTCCTGCTCAGTCTCATGCCCCTTGCCGGCGATGAGCACCGTGTCGCCCGGTTTCGCGCGTTCCAGCGCCAGCCGGATCGCCCTGCGGCGGTCCGCCTCAAAAAAGAGAGGCGTACCGGCGGGGACCCCCGCCGCGACGTCGCGCATGATCGCGATCGGATCCTCCCCCCGCGGGTTGTCGGAGGTGAGCACGATCTCTTTTGCGCCCTTTGCCGCCGCGGCGCCCATTTTTGCCCGCTTTGCCCGGTCGCGCTCCCCGCCGCAGCCGAAGACGGCGACGGTCCGCTCCGCCGGCAGCGCCGACAGCATCGCCCCGAGCGCCTCGGGCGTATGGGCGTAATCGATGCATACGGTCCTGCCCATGACCGGGATCATCTGCGCCCGCCCCGGCACCTGCGGCAGCCGCCGCAGCGCCCCGGCCGCCGTTTCGAAGGGCACGCCCGTGGCAACGGCCGCCGCGCCGGCGGCGAGGGCGTTGTATACGCTGAAGA
>CADBOC010000228.1 GCA_902796175.1 Oscillospiraceae bacterium
GGCGACCGTGCTTCGCAAGCTCGGCCACGCCTACGGCGCATGGATCCCGGTTCTGACTGCGGACGGCAAAGCCGACGAGACGCAGCATCAGCGGATCTGCGCGAACGACCCGACGCACGTTCTGTACGCCGAGCACACCTGGGGCTCCCCCAAGGCGCAGCCCGCCGCCACCTGCGGCACGGCCGGCGTGAACGTATATACCTGCACCGTCTGCGGCGCCGAAAAGCGCGAGACGGTCGAACCGAACGGCCGCCATACCTGGGGCGCATGGACCTACGATGAAGCGACGCATACCCATACGCGTACCTGCGTGAACGCGGGCTGCACGGCGGTGGATACGCCGGTTGCCTGCCGCTTCAACAGCCAGGTAACCACGCTCCCGACCTTTACGGCCGACGGCGTTATGACCTACGTCTGCCCGGTCTGCGGCGGCAGCTACACCGAGACCGTTAAGGCCTCCGGCATGAGCCTGAACCGCTATCAGGCCCTGCTCAACGCGGGCGAGACCGCGGAGCTGAAGGCGTACATCCTGCCCGGCGAGGTCGAAACGCTCGAGGGCGTGACCTTCCGGAGCTCCGATGAGAACGTGGCGACCGTCGACGCGAACGGCAAGATCACCGCGAAGAACCCCGGCTCCGCCGTGATCACGGCGACCGCCGGTACGTTCGTGAAGACCTGCGCCGTTACGGTAGCGGGCGAGCCGACGAAATACCTGCGCGTGACCTCCGGCAACCTGACCACCACGAACGTGCCCGGCACCACGATCCGGCTCAGCTGCACGCTGATGCCTGCGAACGCGGACGCGGGGAGCGTGGAGTGGTACTCCTCGAACTCCGCCGTGGCGAGCGTGACGAAGGACGGTCTTGTGACCTACAACAGCGAGGGCACGGCGGTCATCTACGCGAAGACCGCGAACGGCGACGCCGCGGGCTCCATCACGGTACGCTGCACGCTCGATAAGAGCGAGGTGGTGAACGTGGACCAGACCTTCTCGGTACACTTCGTGGTGACGAACGCGAACTACACGCTCAAAGGCACGTCGAGCGCGGGCAGCGAAGTAAGCGGCAGCGTAACGGTGACGTACCTTGCCGGCAGCCGCGTGACCTTCACGGTATCGCGCGATACCTATGTGCTGATCGACGGCGTGCGTCAGCCGAAATCCGCCGACAACACCTACACGATCGAGCGTCTCGATCGGAACCATACGGTGATGACGGCCGATAACGAGAACGCGGGCTTTACGCCCGACGCGCCAAGTGCGACCGATCCCGGTACGAACAACGGCGGCAGCGGCGTATGCCGTTACTGCGGTCAGGTCCACACCGGCATCTTCGGCTGGATCATCAGCATCTTCCACGCAATCCTCTTCTTCTTCAAAAACCTCTTCCACAGAGGACAACGCAATGCATGAGACGGGCGGCTCCGAACGGAGCCGCCCGTCTCGCATTAACTTCTGCTTCACAATGAACTATCTTGGAATGTTTTTAACAAAATCGGTCGGCGCTTCCGGGGCGTCATAAATGCCGCCCCCTACAGAAAAACCGGCGACTGCAGTTTCTCGCGGAACATCTCTGCAAATCCGGATTTGTCGGGAAAAACAATATGCCTGCCGCGTGGCTTTTTGCCGACGGTCTATCTGTAGGGGGCGGCTGCAAGACGCCCCGGAACCCGTCCGCCTTTTTGATACCGCCTTCGGTAGAATCAGGATCCGATCCCTCAAGGCGGCGTTTGATTCTTTTTTTGATGGATTAAACAAAATCGGTCGGCGCTTCCAGGGCGTCATAAATGCCGCCCCCTACAGAAAAACCGTCGAGCGCAGTTCCCCGCGGAACAGATCTTCAGCTCCGGCTCTGTGTTTCGGCGCCGTTTTGGCATCTTCCCCAAGAAAAACGGGCGTCCCTTGCGCGCTTTTCGGGAGAAACGCCGTATTGACAAAGCCGCGTTTGCGGTGGTATACTGAATACAAATTGAAGCGCGCCTGTGACCGACGGAACAAGCGGAGCACCGCAGTGGAGCAGGCAACAGCGCAAAAGCCGACCGTCTGGGCACACGCCGTTTTCGCCGTGTGTCCTTTTTTATTCTGATCCAAAAACAGGGAGGAACCGAACATGGCTTATCTCAGCGACATCGAGATCGCACAGCAGTGCGAAATGCGCCCCATCGGCGAGATCGCCCGGCTGGCGCATGTGGACGAGAAGTATCTGGAGCAGTACGGCAGATACAAGGCGAAGGTGGATCCCGCGCTTCTTCGCGAAACGGACCGCCCCGACGGGCGTCTGATCCTTGTCACCGCCATCACGCCCACCCCGGCGGGCGAGGGCAAGACCACCACGACCATCGGCCTTGCGGACGGCCTTCGCCGCATCGGCAAGGACGTTACGGTTGCGCTGCGCGAGCCCTCTCTCGGCCCTGTGTTCGGCGTTAAGGGCGGCGCTGCCGGCGGCGGTCACGCGCAGGTGGTGCCGATGGAGGATATCAACCTTCATTTTACCGGCGATTTTCATGCCATCGGCGCGGCGAACAACCTGCTCGCCGCCATGCTCGACAACCACATCCAGCAGGGCAACGCTCTCGGCATCGACCCCCGCCGCATCACATGGAAGCGCGCCGTGGATATGAACGACCGGCAGCTTCGCTTTATTGTGGACGGTATGGGCGGCAAGGCCAACGGCGTGCCGCGGGAGGACGGCTTCGATATCATGGTCGCGAGCGAGATCATGGCGGTATTCTGCCTGGCGCAGAGCATACAGGATCTGAAGGCGCGTCTCTCCCGCATCGTGGTCGGCTACACCTACGGCGACAAGCCCGTAACGGCCGGGGATCTGAAGGCCGTCGGCGCGATGACGGCCCTGCTGCGCGACGCCATCAAGCCGAATCTGGTGCAGACACTGGAGGGTACGCCCGCCTTTGTGCACGGCGGCCCGTTCGCGAACATCGCCCACGGCTGCAACTCCGTGCTTGCGACGCGTATGGCGCTCAAGATGGGCGATTATACCGTGACGGAGGCCGGCTTCGGCGCGGATCTCGGCGCGGAGAAATTCCTCGATATCAAATGCCGCGCCGCCGGTCTTACGCCGGACGCCGTGGTCGTTGTAGCGACGGTCCGCGCGCTGAAGATGCACGGCGGTCTGCCCAAAAACACGCTGAACGAAGAAAATCTGGAAGCGCTCGGCGCGGGTGTGCCGAATCTGCTGCGGCACGTTTCCAACATCAAAAACGTATACCGTTTGCCCTGCGTCGTGGCGGTCAACCGCTTTCCGACCGATACGGACGCGGAGATCGAATACATCATCGAAAAATGCCGTTCCCTCGGCGTGAACACCGTTCTTTCCACCGTATGGGCGGATGGCGGCAAAGGCGGCGAGGCCCTTGCCCGCGAGGTGGTGCGCCTGTGCGAGGAGGAAAAGGGCGACTTCACCTTCTCCTACGAGCTCGAGAGCGGCATCGAGGAAAAAATCGAAGCGGTCGTCAAAAAGATCTACGGCGGCAGCGGGATCACGGTGCTGCCCGCCGCCAAAAAGCAGATCGACCAGCTTACGGCTCTGGGCTTCGGGAACCTGCCCGTTTGCATCGCGAAAACGCAGTACTCGTTCTCTGACGATCCCGCGAAGCTCGGCGCGCCTGAGGATTTCACCGTCACGGTCAAAAACGTGAAGGTGAGCGCGGGCGCGGGCTTTATCGTGGTGCTCACCGGCGACATCCTTACCATGCCCGGTCTGCCCAAGTCCCCCGCCGCTGAGCGCATCGACGTGGACGACAACGGCAGGATCACAGGCCTCTTCTGATCTCTGCGCAGAAATCCCAAAAGCGCCGCTCGATCCGAAATGAAAAACCGGACCCCCAGGAGCGTTTTGCATCCCGGAGGTCCTTTTATTGTTTTCGCTAAGACAGCATCACGCACGCGGCGGTGATATCGTCTCTTCTGCCGACCGGCGCGCGTTTTACGGCGGCGGCCAGCACCTCCGTTACGATCTTTTTGGCGTCCGCGTCCGGGTACAGCCGGAACAGATCCTTGAAATACGAGGGTGAGAGCAGATCCGCGCCGTCGCTCATCATCAGCACCGCGTCGCCGGGGGAGAGACGCAGCCGCGTTTCCTCCCACTTCGGCTCCTCCATGATGCCGAGCGGGAGCGATGCGTGTTCGATCACCGCCGTCTTTTTGCCTGTGCGCACAACGGAAACAGCCGCGCCGGCCTTGTAAAAACACGCTTCCCCGGTATAAAGATCGAGGCTGAATACGTCGAGCGTTGTCAGCATCTCTTCGCCCGCGTTTACAAGCAGCGCGGTATTCACCGCGCGAAAAACCGCCTCGGGTGAAAAACGCGCGCGCAGCAGTCGGCAGGTGAGCGAACAGGCCATCGCCGCGTCGACCGCGGCGGCGGGGCCGGTCCCCATCCCGTCGCTCAGCACGCAGATAAAGCCGCCGGCGCCGTCCGGGCCGCCCCTGCAGGCGTCGCCGCACAGGGGCTCGCTTCCTGCTGAAACAGACTGCTGAAAGAAATCCGCCCGCAGGTCGGGCTTTTCGTAAAAGCTCATCCATACGCCGTCTTCAGAGGCGCGCTCACGCACGGGTTCCGAAAACAGGATCCCCGTACGTTCGTAGATCCGTTCGGCCACAAGCGCGTATCCCGGGGGATCCGGCTCAGACGCGCAGAACGCTTCCAGCGTATGCCGGCCGTTTTGATCCAGATATACAAGCAGAGAACTGACGCGAAAACCTGCCTGCGTCAGCAGTTCCCGGGCCGCGTGTGAGAGCGCGGGGTCCGGCAATGCTTCTTCTTCGGCCCGAACGGCCGCGTCCGCAAGCAGGGCGGAAGTCTGCCGGAACTGTTCGGCGGCGGCGGCTTTTGCCTCTTTTACCTCCTCTTTTACAGCGGCGCGCGCCGTCTCTTCGCAGTACTTTTCCGTAAAAACGGCGCTGAGCCTGCTCTGGCGGAGGCACGCCGCCTTCAGGCGCGCCGGCAGCAGCTCCGGGATCATTCTGCCGGTTTTTCTCAGCGTTTCGGCCGACTCGCGAAAGGCGCGTTCGGTCAATATGCGTGTGGCGTCCCAGCAGTACGCGTATTTTTCACAGTCTTCGCATACGCCGCTCCGCACAAGCGCGGGCAGGGGCTCGGGGGGATCGGACTGCGTTTTCTGAAAAACGCGGTTCACCGCGTCCAGAGAATCCGCGATCTCCGCAACGGCGCCCGCCTTGCGTTTCAGCCGCATCGCGAGAAGCCGCCCCGCGTCTTCCCTGTTTGCGTTTTGTGAGAGCGGTCGGAAAAAATCCTCCGCAAACGCGACGGCCCTTTTCGGCAGAACAAGAAAGAGCAGCGCCGCCGCCGTGCTTTCGATGAGCGCCGCAGCTACGCCGGCTTCACCCCCTTTCAGGAGCAAAAACAGAAGATCGCACAGCCAGAAGGCCCCCGCGACGGCAGGCTTGCCGGCGGAGGCGGTCACGCCGCAAAGCACGCCGGCAGTCGGCAGCGCGTAAACAAGAAAGCTCTGTTCGGGCCGGAACCCGAGTACCGTTCCGGCGCACACGCCCGCCATGCCGCCCGGGGCAAGTCCGGCGGTCATCCCCAGCAGCATAACAAAAAAAGACGCCGCGATCCTGGCCGGGCCGATCCCCCCGATGCTGAATCTGTCGCAGCTCAGCAGAAGCATGGCGCCGGCAAACAGAAGCGCGGCGCTGTCGCCGGGAGAGGCGGCCGTGAGGCGTCGGCCGTCCGGCAGCAGTACGAACACCCTGCGCCAGAACGCCGCGGCTGCTGCTGCGACAGCGCCTTCGCAAAAGCTTAAGAGCATCGATTCAAGGCCGGGGGAATCCGCAAAACTCACGATACCGGCGCTTAAGAAAACCGAAAAGAAGCCGATCGCCGGCAGCAGAAACTGCCTGTGCGTTTTCGGAAAAATGCGAGGCAGCGTGAGCCGGAACAGAACGATCAGGCCGATCCCGCCCACGTTTTTCAGCGTTACGTACGGCGACCCGAGCAGAAACGCGCCGCCTGCCGCGCCGAAGCCCGCCGGCAGAAGATAAAGATCCGGCACGCCGGCGGCAAACGCCGCGCCGAAGGGCGCAAGACGATCCTCGAATATGACGCCCGAAAGCAGGATTCCGATCACGGCCGAGATCAGCAGGCGCGCGATCTGTCTGTACGGTATGCTACCGGTCCATTTTTTTAACTGACGTTTTACCGCTTCCAATTCCGCTGCACATCCTTTCTTCGTAAATATTGTATCACGCCCGTAATAAAAAGACTGCCGAAGAGGGCGGGGCAAAGAAAAAGGCTTTTTGTCGCGCCGGGGCGCATCCGCTCGGATCCGCCGTGCGGCGGAAAAAAACAGCTTATTTCCGCCGCAGTATGTGTTTTCCACTTGAAAAACAGCGCGGTTCCATATATAATATAATGTGTATACCCATATCCGGAAAAAGAGAGAAGCAATATGTCATATCAAAAAGAAACTGCCGAACGTCCCGTTCGCGACGATCTTGTGATCGGCCGCAACGCGGTGCGTGAGGCGCTGAAAAGCGGCCGCCCGGCGGACAGTCTGCTGGTTGCCCGGGGGGAACATACGGGCAGCATGGGGGCGCTGATCGCCGAGTGCCGGTCTTACGGCATACCCGTAAAAGAGGTGGACCGAAAAAAGCTTGATTATATGTGCGGGCATCAGCACCATCAGGACGTCATCCTGATCACGGCGGCGCATACCTACGCTACGGTGGAGGATATTCTGGAAAACGCCCGTTCGCGCGGGGAAGATCCGTTTCTGATCCTTGCCGACGGGCTGGAGGACCCGCATAATCTGGGGGCGATCATCCGCTCGGCAGAGGCGGGCGGCGCCCACGGGGTGATTCTGCCCGAGCGCCGCAGCGTCAGCCTTTCGGGCGTCGTCGGCAAAACGAGCGCGGGCGCGCTCGAGTATCTGCCGGTTGCCCGCGTAAAAAATCTGACGGCGACGATCCGGTCTCTGCAGGAGCAGGGCGTGTGGGTCTATGCCGCAGATATGGACGGTACTTCCTACCGAAACGCCGCGCTGGACGGCCCGATCGCGCTTGTGATCGGGGCCGAGGGCAGGGGCGTGAGCCGCCTTGTCAAAGAGACCTGCGACGGCGTGGTCTCTATCCCGATGTGCGGAAAGATCAATTCTCTGAACGCCTCTGTGGCGGCGGGGATCCTGATCTTCAGCGTGCGGGGCCGAAGAGACGAACATGAACAAAGGGGTTAATAAGCATGGCTGAGGATAAAAAAGAAGGTCGTTTTATCAGATCGGGATCAGAAGAATTTCACAGCGTACGCGCGGAGCGATCAGCGGAGGAAGAGGTAACGGAGATCTCCTCCTTTGCGGACCGTTTGACGACGCACGCGTCCGCTTCCCATGTGCATACAGGCTACACGGGCAAGCTGAATACCTACGACGCGGCGCACAGCGCCGGCTCAAAACGGGGCAAACGGATGATCCGCCCGCAGAACGTACGCGAGGTGCCGGATGAGGAGATCACTCGGACGCATGCGGACGGCGCCGCCGCAGCCGCGGCGGAAGAACGCCCCGTGCGGCCGGCCGCCGCGCCGCCTGCCGAGGCCGCCGCGGAGCCTGCCGCAGAGCCCGCGGACGACGGCGCTCCGGCGTTCAGCTTTGACGCCGCAACCGCGGCGGCAGCCGCCGATTCGCCCGAAGACGTACGCGTTTTCGTTTCGCCCGCTGCCGAGGTCCCGCCTGCGGCCCCCGCTGCCCCGCCGGCAGCGCCCGGCGCGGCGGATCCCACGCCCACTGCCGTCTTCACTTCGCCCGACGCGCCCGACCCGGCGGCCGAGAGCCCGACCCGGCATATTGCCGGCGGCGGGGATGTGGAGGCAAAGGGCGCGCGTCTGCGCAGGATCGCGGGGAGCGCGGAGGACGACGTCCGGCGCAATCCCGATCAACTGATGATGGAGGGCTTTCAGGACGATACGCGAAACGTCGAAGAGGAAGAGCTGCGCCGTCAGGAAGCCGGAGAGCTGGAGCAGGCTCTCAGCCGTTCCAGAGAAAAACTGCTGCGGACGTTCAAAGCCCGCAGAAAGAGCGAACCGAACCATCAGGACAGCAAGTTCTCGGCCGAGGAGGAACAGGACGGCGCCGATCTGCCGGGCGCGCTGCGGCGCTTTGCGGACCGTTTCGCGAAGTTCCCCAACCGGTTCGCCGCCGTAAAGTCAGAGGAATATACCGATTACAACGAGCGGAAACCGGTCTTTTCCGCTTTGATGGAGGCGCGCCGCAATACGCTGCTGCGTATGCTTGTGATCGCGCTCCTCGGGGTCGTGCTCTTGCTGATCAACTGGATCACGCACGGCAGCGCTGTGAAAAACAACGGCGTTTTTACCGTGTTCGGGGGCAGCGATACGGTATTTTTGACCGTGAATCTGGTTTTTCTGGTTCTGACGGCGCTGTGTATGCTGCCGGAGCTCAAAAGCGGCGTGCTGTCGGCGCTTAAGGTTACCCCCGCTTCGGATACGCTGCTTACGGCGATGCTCGGCGCTGCCGTATTGCAGAATATAACCGGATTCTTTACCTCAAAGCTTGAGTCCGATTACCGGCTCCTCACCCCGTCCGCGATCCTGCTCTGCCTGCCCTACCTTGCCGCCAAGCTCTTTTATTACGACAGCACGCGGCACTGCTTTAAGGCGATCTCGAACCGCAGCGACAAGAGCTACCTGCGGTCGGTCTCGGATCCCGCGCTGGTTTCAAGGCTGCTGTGCGAGCGAGCGGATGAGAAGAGCAACATCGTATATCCCGGCAAAACGCGTTTTGTCAGCGGCCTTCTTCGCCGCAGCGCCGCCGGGGCGTTCGACGTGATGCCGCGTTTGCGCACCGTGTTCCTCTGCGTTGCGCTCTCGCTGGTCGCCGCCGTAGTCGGCGGCATCGTAAAGGGCGAGACCGCCAAAGACGGTTTTGCCTATGCCTTTACCGCGCTTTCCTTCTGTCTGCAGATCTCTCTGCCGGTCTGCGGGATCACCGCGTGCGGCTGGATGCTCAGCAAAGAAAACGAGGCGCTCTCCAGAAAATCTTCCTTTATCCTGCGTTATACGGACGCGCATGATTTTTCGGCGGTCGATAACATCGCCGTGGATGCGTCCGATCTCTTTAAGGCCGACGTTGTCGGCTGTATGACCGCCAAAGGCGTGCGCGAAAAGCAGGCGCATTTTGTCGCGGCGGCCGTCGCAAAACAGGCGGGCGGCCTTATGGGATCGCTGTTTTCAGGGGATATCGCCGCTTTCGGTGAGAAACTGCCTGCTTCCGACAATACGGTATATGAAGAAAAGCTCGGGCTTTCCGCATGGGTGAACGGCTGCAAGGTGCTGCTCGGCACACGCGCGCTGCTCGATCACCACAGCGCCGAGCTGCCGTCTGAAGAAGAAGTGCTGAAAGGCCGCAGGCAGGGTGATCTGCCGGTCTATCTTGCGATGGAGGGGCATTTTACCGCCGTGTTTTACGTGCGGTATCAGCCGAAACCAAGCATCGCCGAGGGGCTTGGCGCGCTGGTCGAGCGAGGCACCAATCTGCTGATCGCCACCAACGACGCCAACATTTCGGAGCGCTTTGCCGAACAGGCGCTCTCGCTGCCGGCCGACTGTGTGCGCATGGTCGGTTCCGCGGCGGCCGAGCAGCTTGCCGAGGCAAGGGCCGTCCGCGGGGACGCGGAAGAGGCGGGCGTTGTGTTTGATGATTCCGTTTCGGGCATGTGCCGCTGCGCCTGCGCCGCCGTCCGTCTGCGCCGTACGCAGAAGCTGATGCAGCTATTCTCGAATTTCGGCGCTTACGCCATGCTTGCCCTCGGTCTGATTCTGACCGTGAGCGGGGCTTTCGCGAAGCTTTCTTCCATTGTTCCGGTCCTGCTGCAGTGCGCCTGGATCGCGCTGTGCTTTGCCGTCATGATCCTGACGAACCGCGGCAAAGCCGCCGCGGCGCCGGAGGGCGGGCGTTTCGCAAAGTCCGCGCCTGCCGCCGGCCGGCAGGCCGGCAGGCCCTCTGCCGCCGGCGCGGATACGGCGGAGGAGAGCGCGGCGGCACAAGCGGCGGAGAACGCCGTTCCCGCCGAGGCCTCGCCTGATGCGGAGCCTGTCCCCGAAAACGGCGGCTCTCAGCCCGCCGCGCCGCCCCGACATGCAGAGGAAGACGCCGTTTACGAAGTGGAAGTTCCTGTCCGTGCCCACGGCGCTTCTGAGCGGCCCGTGCAGCGGGAAAAAGCCGCGGCGCCGGCGCGGGTCGGCCGTGCGGCCGTAAAAGGCGCGCGGAACGGCGCGCGGACTGTCGGAAAAAAATTCCGCGATATGCTCTCGAGCCTGACGGCAGGCCCGGAGGATGAAGACGACGAATGGGAGGATGATCCCGAAGAGGGCGCTCCCGCCGACCGCCGCCCCGTATCCAGGCCCAAAAAGAACGCTTCGCCTGCCGCTCCCGCCGCGGACGCGGAGCCGTCGGAACCGTTCACCCTTTACGGGAAAGGCTCTGTGCGGGAGCGCGCGAACGACGACGTTGAGGGCGAGTATCAGGCCCGCAAAAAGCTTGCCGCCGAAACGCGCAGGACCTTCACCGCGCCCGAAGCGCCGCCCGCGCCGCATTTCGATTTGGGCGCGGCGGACGACGACGAAGGGGTCCCCTATGCGTCGTTTGAACCCCCGACGGGGGAGGGCACCTTTGACGAGGAGCTGCTCCGCCGTTTTGAAGACGACCGGATCTTTGCCGGGCTTTACGACCAGGACGGAAAAAGAAAACGCTGAAAATGAGAACGAATAAAAACGATTTTGCCCCCACGCCCCCGATGGGCTTTAACAGCTGGGATTGCTACGGCGCCGGAATCAACGAGGCGCAGCTCCTTGCGATCGCCGCATATATGCGGGAGCATCTGCTGCCCTTCGGCTGGCAGTACGTGGTCTGCGACATCCAGTGGTACGAGCCGAAGGCAAGGGGCGTGCACTACAACAAGTTTACGGAGCTCTGTATGGACGGTTACAGCCGTCTGATCCCGGCGGAGAACCGTTTCCCTTCCGCCGCCGGGGGCAAGGGATTTCGCCCGATCGCGGACCGGATCCACGGTATGGGGCTGAAATTCGGCGTGCATTTGATGCGCGGGATCCCGCGGCAGGCGGTGCACGCGAATACCCCCACGGTAACGCCGGGCGTTACGGCCCGCGATATTGCCCAGAGCTATTCCGTCTGTCCGTGGAATACGGATATGTACGGCGTGGACCCCGACGCGCCCGGCGCGCAGGAATACTATGATTCCGTTTTCGCGCTTTTTGCCGAATGGGGCGTGGATTATGTGAAGGTGGACGACATCGCCAACACCGAGTATAAGCCCCACGCGCCCTATTCCGCTGCGCGGGAGATCGAGATGATGCGCCGCGCCATCGACCGCACGGGCAGGCCGATCGTGCTCAGTCTTTCGCCCGGCCCCGCGCCCATCGACGCCGCCTTCCATTTGAAACAGAACGCGAACCTCTGGCGCATGAGCGGCGATTTCTGGGATACGCCTGAAGCGCTGGACGAGATGTTCCGCCTGTGCGAGCGCTGGTACCCGCACGTCTCCCCCGGCTGCTGGCCCGACTGCGATATGCTGCCGCTGGGCGTTCTTTCGATGGCGGACCGCGACCCCGCCATGCGGGCAAGAAAGACGCGCTTTACCGAGAGCGAACAGCGTATGCTGATGACGCTCTGGTGCATCTTCCGATCTCCGCTGATGTACGGCGGCGAGGCGACGCTGACGGATGATTTCACGCTTTCGCTGCTGACGAACCGCGCGCTGCTTGCCATAGACCAGCGTTCGGCAGGAAACCGTCCGCTGGTCAGCAATGAAAAAGAGGCGGTCTGGACCTGCCTTGACGAGACCGGCGCGCCGGTGTTCGCCTGCTTCAACCTGACGAACGAAGCGCGGACGGTGGTCTGCCCGCACGGGCTTGCGGCCTGTTCCGCCACGGAGTTATGGACGAACGAAGCCGTCTGTTTGACGGAAGGCGAAACGGCGATCCCCCTTGCCGCCCGTTCCTGCAAGGTGTTCCGTGTGAGCGGCTCAGAGGAATAATGGATCAAAAGAAGGATCCTCGGACGTTTAACAGCCCGGAGATCCTTCTTGTTTTTTTTGAGTTTCAAAAAAAACAGCCGATCTCACGACCGGCTGTTTTTGTAAAACATTTATTTTTTGAACGCGTCCTTGATGCCGTCGAAGACCGCTTCGATGCGGTCCCAGAGGTTTTTGAAGAAGTTGTAGAACTTGTACATCAGCATAGTGCCGGAATCGTCCTTCATCAGCTCTTCAAAGGTGACGACGTAGGTGTCGTAGCTCCAGTTGTCGTTTTCGTTCAGGTCGATCACGCGGGCGCCGCGGGATTCGTTGTTCCCGTAAGAGGCGAAGCCGCAGGTCGGGGTGTTGATCAGGTCGATGCCCTGATAGGGGATGACGAAGGAGTTCACATGATCGTGGCCGCAGACGCTGGCAAGTACGTCGCCGCGATCCTTGAACGCCTGGAATTCGCCGCTGTTGACCGTGCCGGGGCAGGGGCCCTCCGCCAGAATGCTGCCCTCCCACGCGTCGTCGGGCAGTCTGTAATAGGTGCCGCGGGCGGCGATGTCGGCGTGCTCGGCGTCCGTTTCGGTCAGGGCGTCGTAGATCTCGGGCACAATGATGTGCTGGAACGCCATGGAGGGAACAAGACCGCCGTTTTCTTCGGCAAGACGGGCGCTGGTCTCCTTGTACCAGTCGATCTGGCTCTGTTTAACGTGATCGTAGCCGCCGTTTACCTCGTCGTAGGTGCCGGAGTCGATCATCCAGATGTTGAATTTGACCTTGCCGCTGCCGTCGCTCGCGAAGATCGGTATGTTATAGGTACCTACGCCGTCGATGGAAGCGCCCTCGTCGAAGGAGATGTTGTGGGTGTAGGTCTCATAGAAGGCCATCTGGTCTTCCTTGGTCATGCGGTTGTTGTCGTCGTCGTCGTGGTTGCCGAATACGATGGCGACCGGAACGCGCAGACCGTCAAAGATATCCATGTATTCCTTGATCGCGATGGTGGAGAGCACCTTCGTTTTGGTGGAGTAGCCCGCAATGTTGTCGCCGGTTAGGATCACAAGGTCGGGTTTCAGCTCCTTGACCGACTTGCGGAGAAAGAGCTTGCAAAGCGGAGAAAGGGTGGAATCGTCCTGAATGTCGGAGAAGTTCAGAATGCGGAACGAGCCGTCCTCGTGAAAGGTGAGCTTCGCGGCTTCGCTGCGGGTCTCGCTGAGCGCCGCGGGGATGATCACCGCCGCGAGCAGGACCGCCGAAAGCAGCACGGCAAGCAGTTTCTTGAATTTCATACAGTACCTCCCTGATCCCGCTTCGCGGGACGTTATTTTTTACAGATTTTATTATATCGCAAACCGGGAAATTGTCAAGTATGTATTCCCTGTTGATTTTCAGGAAAGAATATGGTAAAATGCTTACATAAAACCGAATCATAACGGAGGATATAGAATGAAGCGGATTATGAAAAATACGTGCAGCATTCTGCTGGCGGCAATTCTGAGCCTTTCTTTTCTGCTGCCGGCGCTTGCCGCGGGGCACTGCGACAACGACCCCGTGATCTACATCCACGGCTACAACGCCTTAAGAGTGACGGACCCCGACGGGACCGTGCGCCACCCCATCGACGGCGAGGGGGATTCCGACAATACGCTGAACATGGTCAGGGCGCTGGCGCCGGATCTGCTCAGGGCGATCGCGACGAACGATTACGACGCCTACTGCGACAAGGCCTACGATATGGTGTCGGAGATCTATAAGGATATCAGCCCGAACCCGGACGGCACCCAGAAGCCGAACACCGGCATCGACTGGAGCTGGTCGCCCGCGACCGTCTCAGCCGCCCACGGGCCGAAGACGCAGTATCACTATCTGTTTGACATCCGCCGCGACCCGCTGGAGATCGCGGACGATCTGAACGCCTACATCGAGACCGTAAAGGCGAAGACAGGCCACGATCAGGTTACGCTTGCCTCCCGCTGCATCGGCACGAACGTGGCGCTGGCGTATCTGTACAAGTATCAGCGCCCCAGCGGCTACGACGGGATCAAGAACAGCATCTTTATTTACGGGGGCCTCGGCGGCTTTACGCATTTGGAATACATCCTCTCCGGTTCCGTGAAGCTGACGGACGACGGCGTCTATCATTTCGCCAAGAGCGGCTTCGGCAATTTAGTGGATTTTGAGGGCTTCGGCGGCGGCGAGCTTTCCGCCATCCTCTTTGAAACGCTGGATATGCTGCGCACCACGCACGGTCTGCATTTGACGGCGGAGCTTGTCAACAAAATTTATGAAAAGGTGAAGGATAAATTCATCGCCCGCGTGCTCAAGGATTATTACGGCACGAGCCTGACGCACATCTCCGCCCTGACGGAGAAATATGAGGATTATAAAAAATATATCTTCCAGGAGCCGGGCGACCTGCAGAAGTACGCCGCGCTGATCGAAAAGGCGGATTATTATCATTATAACGTTCTGGCGCAGAAGGAGACGATCCTCAAGGAGATGGACGGCGCGGGCAAATACGTCTATTTCATCGACAACTACGGCGATCAGGCGGCGCCCTTGAGCGAAGAGGCGAACGGGATCGGCGACGCGTACGCCACGCTCCGCCGCCAGACCCTCGGCGCGACCGGCTCCACCGTCGCCGGGACGCTTTCGGATGCGTATATCCGTCAGCAGCAGGAAAAGGGCCTCGGCAAATACATCTCCCCGGATCGCCAGGCGGATCTCTCCACCTGTCTGTTCCCGGATCAGACCTGGGTCGTAAAGAACATGCGGCACGACACGCAGCTTTTGGCGCTGGATAACATGATCGCGGCGCTCGCGCACAGCGAACACGCGACGGCGGATACGCTCGAGGGCTATCCCCGGTTCATGGCGAAGGACCCGAACGACTACGCGCCGAGCTTTCTGCCGGCGCAGGAGAAGAACGCGACCGACATCGACTGGGCCGCCATCGACCGGGACGCAGCGGCCGGCACGGTCAGCTTTTTGAAGCGCGCCATCGATTTTATTACGGACCTGATCAAAAAGCTCATTTATTATGTGAGCGGACAGTGGATCACGGATCAGCTCGGACTCAATCAGTAAGAACGGGACCGCTGCGTACGGTCCGGCAATAAAAGCAGGGATCTCCGGGGCTTCGCGCTTCGGAGATCTTTGATTTTTTGCTTGATTCCCGCCGCGCAGTATATTACAATAAGGGGTGAGATCAAACGAAAGGGTGTTCGTTTATGTTTGTGATGATCAAACGTCTGTTCGCGGCGATTTTGTCTCTGTTTACGCTGCTCTTCAGCGGCGCGGATCTGGGGGTCGAGGGGCGGTACGTCCGCTATGAAAAGGACGTTTCGTTCTCCTCCCTCCCCGCCGGCGAGCTGGCGGTGACAAAGGAGGAAAAGGACGCGTGCCGCGCATGGTTTGAGGAAAACGTGCTTTACGCCGGGGGGAACGGCAAAGCGCCCGCCTACGATTTTTCGGTGAACGGCGCGCCGCTCTCGGCAGGCTTTCAGCAGTGGCGGTTTTCCGTTTCGCCTGCCGGCGAGAGCCGCCGGGGCGGCGAGACCTCTGTGATCACGCTTACAAACGACGCGCTGGGGCTTCTGGCTTCGGTGGAGGCGACGCTCTACCCCGAAAACGCCTCCTGCGAATGGACGGTCTCCGTTCAAAACGTCGGCGAGCGGCGTTCGGGTATTCTCTCCTCCTTTTACGCGGCGCGCTGCAC
>CADBOC010000229.1 GCA_902796175.1 Oscillospiraceae bacterium
CGTGATCGCGACCGAGCGCGGGGCGATCTGATAATCTGAGACCCATGTGTGGGTGAAGTACCGCGACAGCCCCAGATCGCAGCGCGCGCCGCCACCGGCGCAGTTCTCGAAGATCACATTCGGGAAGCGGGCGCGCAGCCGCCCGAACATGGCGTAAAGGGCGGCGTAGTAGCGCAGCTCGCTGTTTTCGCTTATCCCGCAGCGCTGAGATTTGCAGATATAGGCGGTATGATCGACGTTGTAATCAAGGCGGAAGAGCTCCACGCCGTACTGTTCGATCACGCGGGCGACTTCGCCCTCGACCCACCGGGCGGCCTCGGGGTTCGCCATATCGATCACGGCGGTCGTCTGCCCCGAAAGGCGGCGGGCGCGGTACCAGTCGGGGTGCGCCTTCGCGACGGGGGTATCGGCCCCCATGCGCTCGCACTCCATCCACAGGCCGAACCTTAAGCCCCGTTCATGGCAGATGCGGCGGATCTCTTCGAAATCATCCGGGTGCTTGCCGGGGTCCGGGTACCAATGCCCGACCCTGTCGCCCCATTCGGGGCCCTCCCTGCCCGCGGGGCAGTACCAGCCCGCGTCCACGATGCAGCTCTCGGCTCCCACCTCGGCGGCGGTATCCGCCGTGTGGCGGATGGCTTCGGGCGTCATGGCGCGTTCGGGGCCGATTCCGGCGCCGACCGTGGCTATGTGGTCCGCCGGTTCCGGGATCGTGAAGACCGCGCGGCGGACGTGCTTATGCATCATATTCACCGCGTCGTCCAGATCCCCCTGCACACAGCCGATCAGGATCTCCGGCGTGTCGAAGGCCTCCCCCGGCTCCAAAACGAGCTGCGGGGCGGGGCCGTCCACCGCCATCTGGAACGAAAGCCGCGCGCGGGCGAGATCGGCCCGGTCGCCGATGCCGTTGGGGCGCAGGTCCGAATCGAGGTCGAAGCGGAATTCGAAACCGCCGGAGTACGCCATCTGCGCAAACCAGATCCGCCCCAGCGGGACGTTCTGCAGCATGAAGCAGGGATAGCGGTGCCGGTCGCTCATGTACCGCCCCGTCACCGCCGTGCCGCCGGTGAGGAGCGGCCGCCAGCGGAACAGCCCCTCGGCGCAGCAGTTGGCGTTCTGCATGTAACCGAGGCGGTAGAGCTTGTCGCGGTCCGCTTCGCCGTTAACGAAGATCGTCCAGTCGTAAAAGATCTCGAGTCCCCCCGCCATCGGGGCGATGCGGTTCAGGCGAAGCGGCGTTTCGCCCCGGTTTTTGAGCGTTAAATACCGGGTGAACACCGCGCTGCCCGAGAGCAGCGTATGGACCGTGACCTCCAGCGAAAAGCGTTCGTTCCGGAGCGTTATCTCCCCGTGCAGCAGACGGTCGCCCTTCGGGGTGACCTCCTCCCGCTTTGAAAAGCCGAGGTATTCCCAGTCGTAGGAGACGCACTCCCCCTCGCATTCCAGATCGAAGGCGAAGGGACGGGTGAACGCGTCGTAGTCCATACGGTTCGGCATGCCCTCAAGCACGTTCTGCGGCGTGCCGCTCAGGTTCCACCCGGCGCTGACCAGCCGGTTTTTGTCGAAGACCTCTTCATAGACCGTCATACCCGTGCGGCAGCAGAACACAGGCTGCCCGCCCGGCGCGGTCGTGAGATAGATATCGCGAAAATCGTTGTCGAACAGTTCGCGCTGCATGAGATAACCCTCCCGGAGCGTTTTTTACGATTGTAGCACGGGGGGAGGGAAAAAGCAAGCGCGGCGGCTTTGCCGCCGCGAAAGTTACGAAAGATGAAAGATGAATGACAAAAATGGGGCCTGCGGCCGGCTTTTTGAGGCGGCCCCGCCTTGTTTTTCCGAACGCGTTATGCTATGATAGGAAAAAAGCAACGATCCTACACAGCATAACTCCACTCTCCGCTCTCCACTCTCCGCTCTCAGTCTCTTTCCTCCGCAAGCTAAAACTCTGAAAGGAACGTTTCCATGAAAAAATATCTTCTTCCCGAGACGGGCAATTTCTATAAGGCGAATCTGCACGCGCACTCCACGATCTCCGACGGGCGTTTAACGCCGGAGGAGCTGAAGGCGGCCTACAAGGCGCACGGCTACTCGGTGCTGTGCGTCACGGACCACGAGCTGATGGTGCCGCACCACGAGCTGACCGACCCCGATTTTCTGATGATGACGGGCTTTGAGATGAGCTTCAACGAAGAAAAAAGCCCCGAACGGCCCTACCCCGCCACCTGCCACCTGTGCATGGTGGCGCTGGACCCCGACGAAACGCTGCAGCCCTGCTGGCACCGCGAAAAATACGTGGATCCCGAAAAGCGGAAGCTGATCCGGTACGATAAAAACGAGCCGGATTTTGAGCGCGAATATTCGCCGGAATGCATCAACGAGGCGATCAGGATCTGCCGCGAAAAGGGCTTTTTCGTCACCTACAACCACCCCGTTTGGTCGCTGGAGCGCTACCCGCAGTATTCAAAATACGAGGGCATGCACGCGATGGAGATCTGCAACTATTCGAGCGTGGTCTCGGGCTGGGACGAGTACAACCCCACGGTGTACGACGATTTTCTCTGCCAGGACAAGCGCCTCTTTCCCCAGGGGACGGACGACAACCACAACCGCCAGGCCCCCGACCATCCGCGGTGGGACAGCTTCGGCGCGTTCATATGGATCAAGGCCCCCGCGCTCGATTACGCGTCGATCGCCTCGGCGCTCGTAAAGGGCGACTTCTACGCCTCGCAGGGGCCGGAGATCTACGGCCTGTGGGTAGAGGACGGGCGGCTGCACGTTCAATGCTCCCCCGCCGTACGGATCTACTGCATCACACGCGCCTGCGCCTGCAAGGCGGGCTACGGCGAAAACGGCGCGCCGGCGACGGGCGCCGTCTTCGATCTGAACCCCGACGACGGCTACGTGCGCATCTCGGTGCGCGACGCCGCCGGCAACCGCGCGGATACCCGCGCGTTTTTCCCGGACGAGCTGTTTTAAGGCCTGTTTCCCGCCTCCTGCGTCGCGTACATCCATACCGCCGCACCCGGGGCTTCGGGCACCGTTACGGCAATGCCCTCGCGCATCAGGCTTTCACCCGTTGCGGTGAAGGCCGAACCGGGCGTATCGCGGTCGTAAACGGTGTATTCCGCCGCCGGGATCAGGCCGCTGAACGTGACGCGGCAGCTCTCAGCCGCCTGACAGCGGCGGTAGACCAGCGCCGCGCCGGCCTCGGCGGAGCCGAACTGCATGGCGTGCCAGCGGTCGGTCCGCGTGCCGCCCGGGATGAGCGGGAAATAGTTCTGCTCCATAAAGCGGCGCACGTCCGAAAAGCCGGCCTGCTGCGCGCAGGGGACGATGGCGCTCATCCGCCTGTAGCGCGTCTGCTCGCCGCCGACGCCCGTGCCGTGGAGCGGCAGCCAGAACGAGAGACCGTAGGTCATCGCCTGCGTCGCCTCCTCGATATCGGGCGGCAGAGAGCCGTCGGAGGAGGCGCAGTTGTAGTCGCTGCGCCAGAGCGGGACGCTGCGGCGGCTCATCTCAAGATCGATCCGCTTGCCGCCGCTCGCGCAGTTGTCTATGATGAGGCCCGGGTTCACGGCCAGCAGCGTATCGAGGAAGCGATAGAGGTTCGTGACATAGTGATTCTCCTCGATCCCCGTTCTGCCGCCGTACCATTGGCGGTCCGCCCGGCGCCAGAGCTCCAGCGCGCTGAAGTTGAAATCCTGCCGGTAGAGCCCGACGCCGTTCTCCCGGATCGCGTTCGCGATCAGGCTCGATAAATAGTCGCACGCGCCGTCGTTCGCCAGGTTCACCATGTTGCGATTTTTGTCGCCGCCGGCGATGAGCCAGCCCTCGTGCCGCACACATTCGTTGTACACCTCGGTGCCCTCGCAGCAGCGCTCCGGCTCGAACCAGAGCAGAAAACCCATGCCCCGCGCCCGGGCGGCGTCCGATACGGGCCCCAGCCCATCCGGAAAGCGGAGGGGGTCCGGCGTCCAGTTGCCGACGGAGTCGTACCAATCGCCGTTTATCGTATACCAGCCGGCGTCCCGCCACAGATAGTCGGTATCGCTGCAGGTCTCTTCGGGGTAGGCGTTGATCTGGTCCACGTATTCCGCCGCCGTGCGGCGGTCGAACTCACCGGCAAGCACGGTACAGGTGAGCGGGAAGGCGCTTTCGGTATAAACGCAGGCGCGCTCCCAGCTGCGGAAGACGTTAAAGCCCTTAACCGGGTTATCGCCGCCGTAGAACGTGAGGGAGACCAGCGGCGAGCGCACCGTTTCGCCGGGCGTGAGCCAGGCGCGAAAGAATTCCTGCTTCGCCTTGAAGCGCACCCCGCCGACGCACTGCCGGAGAGAGGCGAACCATTGACCCGTCCAGCCCACAGCCGCCGTTACGCCGCCAGCGGCGCCGCTCACGTTGAAATACGGCAGAAAGCTCGCCGTTCTGCCGCCGTTGGCGTTGAAGCGCATCTCCGTCGGGGCGACGGGCGAACGCTGCAATTCGAAATCATCCGGCTCCGGTATGCTGCCCTTGCTGAAATACACGTCCGACCGGCCGGTATCGAGCGTGCAGTCGGCCGCGTAAAAGGAGCCGATCACCGGGGAATCGGCGTCGCCGCCGTTTTTGACCGAGACCGTCCACTCGCAGGTGGCGTACGCCTCGTAGAGCGTTGCCTCCACCATCGCCGTGAGGGCGCTTTTTTTATGCCGCAGCGTGACGAAGGCCGTTTTGCCGCCGCGCCGGTACGCGCCCTCGGCGCTCAAGGGCCCGACCTCGATCTGCCAGTCCGAAAGGTGCTTTCTGAGCGATCTGCCGCCGACCGTAAAGTCGTAGGCGGGAGTGGCGGTCGTGAGCACGTTCGCCTCGAACCACGCCCGGCAGCGCGCCCGTTCGGCCTCGGTCACCCGCATGGCCTCCGCCTCCACCGGCTCAAAGACGAAGTCCGCCGTGGAGGTCAGCCGCAGCGCCGCGCGGTCGACCTTCCATTTGAACAGGGAATCATAGACGGAAAAGCTTGAGATCAGCATCAAAAACGCCTGCAGCAGACAGAACAGGATCTTGAATCGGTAAAGCATCGCAAACGACCTCCGTTCGGTTTCTGAAAAAAGTATACGCGATACGGGAGGGAATGTCAAGCGCGGCACCGCGCTGCCGCGCAGTTAGAAGTCAGAAATCAGAAGTTAGCAGATCCGGATATGTTTTGAAATAAAGTTAGGTCAGTTTACAAGGAACTACACGCAGACCGTGAAACGGGCTGCTGACAACAAACGGCGCTATGCTCCCGGCTGGGTGCATA
>CADBOC010000230.1 GCA_902796175.1 Oscillospiraceae bacterium
GCGGCTGCAGAATGAAAAGCTGGTAAAGCAGGTGCGGCACGTCTGGGACCGCGTGCCCTATTACCGCAAAAAAATGGAGGAAAAAGGCCTTACGCCGGAGGATATCCGGGGCGTGGAGGATCTTTCGAAGCTGCCCTTTTTATCGAAGGCGGACCTGCGCGAGGCGTACCCCTACGGCCTGCTCGGCGTCGATCTGAAGGACGCCGTGCGCATCCAGTCCACCTCCGGCACCACGGGCAAGCGCGTGGTGGCGTTTTATACGCAGCACGACATCGACCTGTGGGAGGATTGCTGCGCGCGCGCCATCGTAGCGGCGGGCGGCACGAACGAGGACGTCTGCCAGGTCTCCTACGGCTACGGCCTGTTTACGGGCGGCCCGGGGCTCAACGGCGGCAGCCATAAGGTCGGGTGTCTCACGATCCCCACGTCCTCCGGCAACACCGACCGGCAGATCATGTTCATCCGGGACCTGAACGCCACCATCCTCTGCTGCACGCCGAGCTACGCCGCGTACCTCGGCGAGCGCATGAAGGAATTGGGCCTCACGCCCGACGAGATCCCGCTCAAGGCCGGCATCTTCGGGGCCGAGGCGTGGAGCGAGGAGATGCGGCAGAGCATTCAGGATACCCTCGGCATCAAGGCCTATGATATCTACGGCTTAACGGAGCTTTCGGGCCCCGGCGTTTCCTTCGAATGCTCGGCGCAGCAGGGCATGCACGTCAATGAGGATCATTTCGTCGCCGAGATCGTGGACCCCGATACGGGCGAGGCGCTGCCCGAGGGCGCGTGGGGCGAGCTGGTCTTCACGTCCCTCGACAAAGAGGCGTTCCCGCTGCTGCGCTACCGAACGCGCGATATCTGCCGGCTCACGCGCGAGAAGTGCTCCTGCGGGCGCACCCACGTGCGCATGGCCAAGCCCCGCGGACGCACCGACGATATGCTCATCATCCGCGGCGTCAACGTCTTCCCGAGCCAGATCGAGACGGTTCTCATCCAGTCCGGCTACGCCGCGAACTACCAGATCGTGGTGGACCGTGTGAACAACACCGATACCCTCGACGTGCAGGTCGAGATGACGCCCGAGATGTTCACCGACAACGTGGGCGAGATCGCCGACCGCCAGAAGGCGCTGGCGGACGGGCTCCGCGCCATGCTCGGCATCAAGGCGAAGGTTTCTCTCGTCGCGCCGAAATCCATCGTGCGCAGCGAGGGCAAGGCGGTGCGCGTGATCGACCGCCGCAAGATCTGAAAAGGAGGAACCCGTTCATGAGTATGAAACAGATCTCCGTGTTTCTGGAGAACAAGCCCGGAAAGCTGAGCGAGATGACGGCGCTCCTGGCCGAAAACAAAATCGACATCCGCGCCCTGAGCCTTGCCGAGACCAAGGATTTCGGCATCGCCCGCATGATCGTGGACGACGTCTATGACGCCGCGAACGTCCTGCGCGCCGGCGGCTTTATCGCGAATTTTTCACCGGTGCTGGCGTTCGCCGTGCCGGATGAGCCGGGCGGCCTCAACAAGCTGCTGGGCGTCTTCAACGCGGCGAAGGTGAACGTGGAATATATGTACGCCGTGCTCGGCTCCTCCGATTCGAGGCACGCATATATGATTTTCCGCGTCACGGATACGAAAACCTCCGAGGCGGCGCTCCTTGCCAAGGGCCTGCGCCCGCTCTCGCAGGAGGAGATGGCGGAGCTCTGAGGCTGTTTTTCGCAGCCTTCTTATACGCGGCGGCGCGCCGCCCTGCGCAGGATCTTTCGGACCGACCCGGCCCGGGGGGTCCTTTTTTTTGATGAATGCGCCGGTTTTTGTTGAAATATATCGAAAACCTATGCTATACTGTACCTACTTATCTATAGAAGGAGCTGATCGGTATGATACCGGAATTTGTACTGAAGCAGATCAAAAAACTGAAACCGGGCGACCCCGTCAAGCTGAAGCTGCGGGATGAGTCCGGCACAGAGATCGCAGGCGTAGTGGAGATAAACGACGGCGAAGAGTGGCTCGTGCTCCAGACGGAGGAGGATTCATTCCCGATCCCGTACGCCATGGTCCTGATGAAGCTGCCCTTCAAGGGCAGCGCGGTGAAACGTGAGCCGGGAACGGTCGAAGAAGCGGTGAAGCAGGCGCTGTGGGAGGAGGCCGCGCCGGCGTCCGTTGTTCCGCCCGCGCCGCCGGCCCCGC
>CADBOC010000231.1 GCA_902796175.1 Oscillospiraceae bacterium
CTCCGGTCTGCCCTGCCTGCAGATGGCGGGCGGGGAGTTCTGCGGCAACGCCTCCATGTCCGCCGCGGCGCTGTACTGCGCGAGGTCCGGTATCGCCCCCGGGCAGAAGCAGACCGTAACGCTGCGCGTTTCGGGCGCGCCGCAGCCCGTGCGGGCGGAGGTCGCGGCAAAAGGCGGGGGCGGCTTTGCCTGCACGGTGACCATGCCGCCGCCGGAACGCTTCGCCGAGGAGCGCCTCGCCTTCGGCGATACGCGCTTTTCTCTGCCCGCGGTGTATTTCCCCGGCATTGCCCACGTCGTCGCCCCGCATACGCTGCTGTCGCGCGGGGAGGCCGAACAGGCGGTCAGGCGCTGGTGCGCCGACCTCGGTGTGAAGGGTCTGGGGCTGATGCTGCTCAACGAAGAGGAACTGAAGCTGACGCCGCTGGTGTATATCCCCGCCGCGAACACGCTGTTCTGGGAGAGCTCCTGCGCCTCGGGCACCGCCGCCGCAGGCGCGTATCTCAGCAGGCGCGGCGGCGGGGAAGCGGATCTTACGCTCGAAGAGCCCGGCGGCGCGCTTCGCGTACGGGCGCGTGGGAACGACCTGCTTTTGTCAGGGAATGCGGAGATCCTCGCCGAACGCGAGATCGTGATCTGAAGAAAGGCTTAGGATACGCGTACGCCGCCGCGCCCGCTTGAACGGGTGGGCGGCGGTCTTTTTTTGAGGCGGAACGTTTTGCCGCGCTGTAAAGCAAAGCTGTTTACTGCTTGTCCCGCGGCCCGTTTTCCGACGCGCCGTCTGTTGTGATTTTGACGAATCCCGCAGACCTCCGGGAGCCTGCGGAACGGGCGTGCGGAGCGGCCGGGGAATGGGTAAAAATAGACAAAAAAAACCTGCCGGAACGGCAGGAACAGCCCGTGAATCGTTACAATTTGTAACAGTCTTGCATGAGAAGTGAAAACTTCGTTCAAATTTCACAAATTGAGCCTCTTATTATTCCTGAAAAGAACAAAGAAAAGCGCGAAAATCGACCGGATCGCGGATTTTGAAAAAAAATCTTTGTGCAAACTGACCAAGTTTTGCGGTCGCGGCCGATTTGACAAAAACGGATCGCTTGCCTATAATGTGCGCTTGAACGGGGCGTATCCCCGGGGCGGAAAGCGTTCCGCCGGATTTTTCACGAAAAAACAGGTTCCCGGCGTGCCCGAACGCGGCTGCGTTCGTGTATAAGCGGGGAGCGTTTTCAGGAAAAACGAGGTGTAATACTCCATGCTCAAACGAAGAAACAAAGAGGAGCGCCGTCGCCGCGCCGAGGTGCGGGACGCGCATTCCATGATACGGCTCAGAACGGTGGAAAAAAGACGGGCCTACGCGGGGCTCAGCCTGATGCTGGCGCTGGGGCTCACCGTCGCCGCGCTGATCCATACCGAGCCGACAGGCGCCGCCGTGCTGCTCTCTGCGGCCTCCGCCGGGTCCGGGCGCGCGGTGGATCTCAGCGCGTTCTACCGCAACGACAAAATGGTGCTCACTTCGGCCCCCGGCGTCGCGGAGCAGGCCGCGTTCCTGCGGGATACCTTCGCCGACGAACCGCTTTTTGACGGCGAGACCGATTTTTCCGCTTACGTTTCGCTGCTGCCCCGGGAAGAGGCCGCCGCGCGCGTGAAGGAGATCAACGAGAAAAAAGAACGCGAAGCGCGGGAGGAAAGGGAACGCGCCGAACGCGCCGCGGCCGGAACGGTGTATACCTACGGCGGCGGTTATGTGGGGCTGAACACGCAGGGCATTCCCATGTCGCAGAAGGCCGGTTCCGTCGCGCTGGACGGCAACGGCGTGCCCGTTGACTACGCTTACTGCATCACGGCCAAGGCGACCGCCTATACGGCCGATACCATCACCTCCACCGGCACCCGCCCCATTCAGGGGAGCGTCGCGGTGGATCCGCGCAAGATCCCCTACGGCACAAAAATGTGGATCACCTCCGCCGACGGCCGTTACGTCTACGGCCTGGCGGAAGCCGAGGATACGGGCGGCTTCATCTACCTGAGCAACGGCCCCGCCGTAGATCTCTACATGTATTCCGAACAGGATTGCGACGACTGGGGCTGGCGCACGGCGAATATCTATATCCTGAACTGAGTCTGTTCGGGGGGGATGCCGCAATCATCCCCCCTGCAAAAACGGGTCCCGCCGGACGGTCATGCGTCCGGCGGGTCCTGTTTTTGAGCCGAACAACCTTTTTGCGAAGGTAAAATCTCCGCAAAAAAGGGAAAAATGACGAAAGACGAACGCAGCCGCCGCGCTGCAAACAACTTCTCTGTTCAAACGCCGCCATGCGCGGCGGCTTCTCTTGTACGCCGCGAACGCCGCCTTCGTTCGTAGGGCACGTCGTCCCCGACGTGCCGGAACGCCGCCGTTGGCAGGGCGTTCCCCAAGCCGCACGGCGGCCGCCCTATCCCCCTGCCCGCGGCGTTCCTGCCGCACAACCGGCGTTTCATCTGATCCCCCGGTTTTAGAGTTCTTTTTGTCGCAGCGGATGTGGGCATCCGCGCTGCGGAGACGGCGGCCTTCACACCTCAGAGGGAACGCCGTGCCAACGACAGCGCTCCGGAGGGGCCGCCGTGCGGCTTGGGAAACGCTCTGCAGATGGCGGCGGTGCGGCACGTCGGGGACGACGTGCCCTACGGAG
>CADBOC010000232.1 GCA_902796175.1 Oscillospiraceae bacterium
CCAGGGCTGGCGTACCGATACGAACGCCTCCACCGGAACAGGGCTTTCCACCAACGGGCAGTATACCGTTCAGGCGGATGATCCCACGGTCGACCGCTATGCCGTATATACCACCAGCAACACCGGTCACTTCTATTACTACGACAACGGCAGCCGTTTGGTCAAGGACGAGACGGGCGACGACGTGATCGTGAACGCGGGCAAATCCGACAACGCAACGCAGGCGAGCTTTACGCTGCCGAACGTGAACCCCACCACCGCGACGGTCGACGGCCGCACCTTTACCTTCATCGGCTGGCGCGCGGATAACGCCAACGAAGCCCTCAAGAATAAAAACGTGGGCGACGTGGAAACGCGCGATTTCAAAAAAGCCGGTTATAACTACTATGCCGTCTACAGCGGCGACGTGACGCTCTCTTACAATCTGAACGCGCGTTTCGCGGACGGCAGCGACGCCGTGACCGGTACGGTCACCCCCAACAAGGTGACGCAGTACGCCGTGGCGGACGCTCCGCAGGCGCAAAACGCCAAGCGCAACGCCGCTGAGATCGCGATCAACCCCGACGGCGTCTCCCTTACCCGTGAGGGCGCGGAGGCCTTCGTCGGCTGGAGCGCGATCGACGGCGGCGCGGATACGGAGCTTGAGACCGCGACCTACGCCGCGACGGGCGCTACGATGAACATCACGACCGACACCGTGCTGACCGCCGTCTTCCGTGACAGCCGCAAGACCGTCACCTTCGTAAAGCCGGACGGCACCGTGATCGATACCCGCACCGTGCGTTACAACTACGGCGTCAATACGACCGACAGCGACTTCGCGACCCCGGTCTCCACGATCTCCGGCGTCGGCTCGATCCCCGCGATCGACCCCGCAGCCGTCGCGGAGCACAAGGACGCGAACAACCACTATTATTTCAACGGCTGGACCCGCAACAACGATCAGAACGAATTCTACGGCAACGTGAACGACGGCTTTACCTTCAACCGCGTAAAGGCTGACGTTCAGTTCACCGCCTCCTACACCGCGCAGGCGCACAAGTGGCAGCAGGACGACCTTGCGACCTCCTCCGTCTCCTGCAACGGCGAGGCGGGCGAAGCCCACGCCTACGTCTCCGGCGGCTATCACCGCTTCTGCACTGTGTGCGAATACGGCAAAAACGATACCGCGCCGGACTTCAGCGGCAACACCTTTGTTGAGATCGCGGCTGTGGACGCGGATTACAAGATGGTCCTCAACAACCGTCCCGCGACCTGCACGGCCTACGGCAGCACCGGCAAGACCGTCTGCAAGCTCTGCTTCAAGACCCTTGCGGAAGCAGAATCGATCGAGCCCAACGGCGTATACAACACCGCCGCCAAGCGCTGGGAGCATAAGCTCGTTCAGGTGACGGATCCCGACCGCGTACCGGCGAACGCCAACTATACGCTCTGGGAGTGCTCCGTCTGCGGCCATGAGGAGCGCCACTATCTCGCGGATTCCCATACGCTCGTCTTTGTCGCGAAGCGCGACGCCACCTGCGACGAAGAAGGATATTCGCGCGATCACTTCGTCTGCAACGACGCCGACTGCGGCAAGCTCTTTGCCGACGCGGAAGCGACCGAAGAGCTCGAAGCTTTCGCCGTCGTGATCGCGCCGCTGGGGCACGACTTCCAGTTCGCGCTTGCAAAGCCCGCGACCTGCACCGAGACCGGCTATGAAGAGGGCTACGTCTGCGCGCGCTGCGGCGAGCTGCAGGATCCCGAAAAGATGACCCCCGCCACCGGTCACCCCGAAGATAAGATCTCCACGGAAAAGGGCTTCGCCCCCACCTGCACCGCGGAGGGCAAAGAGGATTACGTTGTCTGCACGCTCTGCAACACAGTGCTCAGCGGCGGCGATGCGATCCCCGCCACCGGCCATGACATGATGAACGACGTGATCGTGCCCACCTGCACAGAAGCCGGCAAGAGCTACCGCGTGTGCAAAAACGCGGGCTGCGATACCGATCCCGATACCGAAGGCGATCAGCCTTATGAAGAGGTCTTCACCGTACTGCCGGCGCTCGGCCACGATCTGGTCCTGAAAAAGGGCAAGGCCGCGACCTGCACCGAAGCGGGTACCAAAGATTGCTATGAGTGCCGCCGCTGCGCTCTGCTCTACAGCGACGAAGCGGGCGAGAACGCCATCGACCTGCCCGAAACGGTTGCGGCGCTCGGCCACGATCTGACCACGGCGACCTTCCCGCCCACCTGCACCGAGGCGGGCTACACCCTCACCACCTGCAGCCGCTGCGATTATTCGGAGCGCGCCGAGGGCGCTGAAGCGCTCGGCCATACCGGCGGCACGGCCACCTGCAAGGATAAGGCGGTCTGCGACGTCTGCGGCAAGCCCTACGGCGACTACGCCTCCCACGTTTGGGACGCCGGCACGCTTACCACCGAAGCGAACTGCAGCACCCGCGCCGTAACGACCTACACCTGCACCGTCTGCGGCGAGACCAAGATCGAAAAGGGCGGCTACGGCGACCACGTCTTCGTCACCCGTTCCTTTACCTCCCCCACGTGCACCGGGCAGGGCGTGGCGGTGCGCGAATGCAGCGTCTGCGGCAAGACGGAAGAGACCGTAACGGCTCCGCTCGGCCATGACGTGAAGGAGTGGCATCTTGAAGGCGCGAACGCCGTCGGCACCTGCAGCCGCTGCGGCGAGACCGTAACGGAAAAGCCCGGCAACGTCGGCCTGACCCACATCTGCGAGAAGTGCGGCCTGATCCACGAAGGCAGAACCGGCATTTTCGTACAGGACGGCCTCTATTGCAAGATCATCGGCTTCTTCCGCTCCATCTTCAAAATGTTCAGCAGATAAGCAAACAGCAGAAGCATAACAACCGGGCGGCAGACTCCCTGAGAGTCCGCCGCCCGGTTGTTTTTGTTTGTAAAACAGAAAAAACCGGGCAGATGCTGTTGCAGTTTGGTATATATTGGATAAAAAACAATAACCCCTGTTTTTGTTGTTGAAATACCGACAGGGATGTGCTATAATTTCTGTATGTGTGTATTCATTCCGTTTATTGATCCGTTCTCAGAAAAGGAGTTTTTTTATGACGAATGCTGTCATTACCATTCTGATCCTGGCGGTCATGCTGGTGTGCTATATCACAAAGCTGATCCCCATTGCCGCGACCTCCGTTCTCGGGGCGCTCGCGATCGGTTTTCTCGGGATCATGCCGATGAAGGACGTGATGGCGCAGTTTGTCAGCGACGTCGTTTTGCTGCAGATCGGGGTCATGATCATCGGCAAGGCCTTTTTTGAGGTCGGGCTTGCCGACGACGTCGGCCGGTTTCTGTCGAAGCATTTTGCGAACCGTGAAAAGATCTTTCTGATCGGCATTGTGATGGTCGCGATTATGATCTCTCCGTTTTTAAGCAACACCGCTACGGTCGCGCTCGTCATACCGATCATCGCGTCGGTGGAGGCGGCCTCGGGCGGCAGACTTGAAAAAAAGAATTACTACATGGCGGTCGGTATCGCTTCGGTCCTCGGCGGCAATCTGACGCTCTTCGGTTCCACGCCGCAGCTTGCCGTGCAGAACCTTCTGCTCGAATCGGACGTAGCCGGCGTTCATCCGCTCGGCACGTTTGAGCTTGTTAAGGTCGGTCTGCCGCTCGCGCTTCTGCTGCCCGTGTTTTATCTGACGGTCGGCGACAAGCTGCAGAAACGGGTGTTCGATTATACAACAGAAGACAAGCTCGCCGTTAAGCTTGACGATACCGCGAAGCCGCTCTATAAAAAGATCCTTGTGCTTGCGATCTACCTTGCGTGTATCGTATGCTTTGTCGGCCAGTGGATCCCCATCGGCGTTACGGCGATCACGGGGGCCGTGCTGTGCGTGGCGCTGCGCTGCATTTCAGAGAAGAACGCGCTTTACGGCGTAGGATGGACCACGGTCATCATGCTCGGCGGTATCCTCGGTTTTTCCGCGGGCTTTTCCAAAAGCGGCGCGGGGCAGCTGATTGTTGACACGGTGGTCGGTCTGTTCGGGCAGAACCATTCCCCGATGCTTTATTATGTGATCTTTGTGCTGGTCGCGGTTGCGCTGACCGCCGTTATGTCCAATACCGCTGTCGCCGTGATGCTGACGCCCATCGCCATCACCATGGCGGTGCAGACCGGCGGCAACCCGATGACCTTCGTGTTCGGCGTGCTGCTGGCGGCGAATATCTCTTTCTGCACGCCCATGGCGACCGCGCCAGTTACCATGACGATGGACGGCGGCTACCGGTTTTCCGATTTCTTTAAGGTCGGCGGCGCGTTTACCCTTGTAGCAACCGCATATGCGCTGATCGCGGTACCGCTGATCTGCGGGATCTGATTCTCAGAGAATAAGGAGAGATTACCCATGCAAACGATCGTTTCGCGTGTCGCCGAACACGCAAAAAAAACGCCGGAGAGGCCGGCAGTCATTTTTGAACATGATTCCATTGATTACGGAACGCTCTGGGATCGCGCTCTGCGTACAGCGGCGCTCTTCCGTTCGCTTGGCGTAAAGCACGGCGACCGGGTGATCGTACAGGGCAAATATACGGCCTGGTTCGTTGTATGCGCCTTTGCTTCGCATCTGAACGGCGCGGTGTTCATCCCTGTGGATAAGGCGCCGCAGGCCGAGGCGGTCGCGCAGCTTGCCCAACGGGTCGGCGCACGGCTGGTCGTATCGGATTATCATTTCGATCCCGTTTGCTGTCTGGATTTTGAAGAGCTTGAGAAAAAAGCTCTGCCGCAGCCCGCGGACGAAGCCGCGTTCCCCTTTCCGTCTCTTGACGACACGGCGGATATGATGTTCACCACCGGTACCACCGGCGCCCCGAAAGGCGTGGAGCTGACGCACAGGAACATCGCCTGCACAGCCGAGACCCGGGTGCATGAGTGCCGCATTCTGCCCGACAACGTCGGCATTACGCTTGTTCCCATGAACCACGTGGCGCCGATGCGGGAGCTGTATCTGAACGCATACAACGGCAGCACCTTTATTTTTGTGGACGGCATGTCCAAGATCAAGCTGCTTTTCGATTACATGAAGCAGTATCACGTTACCTCGTTCTATGTTCCGCCCGCCGGTATCACGCTGATCTCGCAGCTGGCGAAGAAAAAGCTCGGCGAGTTTCAGGATCAGCTCGATTACGTCTATACCGGCAGCGCGCCGATGCAGGTATCGCAGCAGGAATACATGCGCGAAATGCTCCCCCGCACAAGGCTTTATTTCTCCTACGGCTCCAGTGAAAACGGCTCCGTCTGTCTGCACAGATACGACCGCGATCTGAAGGATATCACCTGCTGCGGCAGACCGTGCAAGGGCGTTGCGCTGCGTATCATGGATGAGAATTTCGCCGACGTGCCGCAGGGGCGGCCGGGCCGCATCGCGATCAAAAGCGATATGAACATGAAGGGCTATTATCAGATGCCGGAGCTCAACGACTCTGTGTTCAAAGACGGCTGGTTTTTGTCGAATGACGTCGGTTTTATCGACGAAGAAGGTTTCCTTTTCGTCTCCGGAAGAAAAGACGATATCATCAACATCGGAGGCCTGAAGGTTTATCCCTCCGAGATCGAGATCGCCGCGCTGAAGATCCCCGGCATTACAGACTGCGTCTGCTACGCGGTGAAGGACGCCGTCTCCGGTCAGGCGGCGAAGCTGCTCATCAAGGTCTCGCCCGATTTTTCCGGCGGGATCCCGGATGTGAAAAAAGCGCTCGGTGAGATGATGGACGCGTATAAGGTCCCGAAAACGGTCGCCTTTGTGGGTGAGATCGCAAGGACCTCCAACGGCAAGATCGACCGAAAATTCTATATGCAGCAGGAAGCATAACACAAAAAAACAAGGATCTCTGAACAGCGAACGCCGCTCAGAGATCCTTTTTCATTGTGGGCGTCAGAGACCGAGGATCTCAAGATACCGTTCAAATTCCGCGCGGCACCCTTTTTGCTCTACGGTCTGCCAGCCGAACTGGGCAAGGTCGTTGCCCTCTACCAGCACCCATCCGCGGTCTGTGTAGGCGATATCCCAGCCGCCGTAATGCAGGCCGTCCACCGCCGCGGCAAGCTCCTTCGTCATGGCGACGGCCTCCTGCCAATCCGGGATCTTCATGCCTGTGATGCGCACGCCCGTGTCGGGGTGAACGTCGCAGCGGCCGCCGGCCGCGTCGCAGGCGGTGATCACTTCGCCCGTTCCCGTATCGACCTGTCCCTGAAAACCGCCGACGGAGATGTTATCCACAACGGAACCGCCGCAGCCGATCCTGACGCGCGGGTGTATGACGTGAACGCCGTCGGGCAGGCGGATCGTGGAAACGCGCAGCGTATTCAGGGAAGAGGGGTGTACGTCGTACAGAACGCCGGCGTTCGAAAGCTTTTCTTCCGCCAGAAAGCCCTCCGGGTAGTCTCTCAAAAGGGCTTCGAGCATGGCGCCGGCGCTGTCGTAGTCTTTGAGATACGCCGCGGTAACGGCTGCGCCGCCCCAATCCTCGTTCGGCTTGATCATCAGCGAGGGGTGCGCGGCCGCAAACGGGAGAAACGCGTCGGCCGCGGCGGGCTGCACCAGCATGGCCTCGCGGCGGAAGTAAGGCTTGAAAAACAGGTAGGTGCTGTACTTGTTGTCGAGCAGCGTGTGGGTTTCGGGCGCGTTCAGGCGCTCGCAGAACCGAACGTGTTCTTTGTCGGAAATAAACGTATGCTGCTCTTCGGGCGTTTTGCGCTCAAAGCCGTAGCGCATATATTCCTTGAACGTAAAACCGTATTCTTTGCCGCAGCGGAGCATATCCGCCTGGATCCGCTTTTTCTCTTCCGGCGTGCGGTCGCTTTTCTGCAGCGCGTAGAGCTCCGCGAGCTCAGCCCTGGCGTTTCCGTGCTCCGAAAATAAAAACAGAGAGTTCGCCATTGTTAACTCCTTCAGCCCGTTTTTTTGGCCCGGTCGTGCTTCGCGTAAAATTTATCCCATTCCTTTTCCGCGAGCTCGTCGGGCAGCTCCTGATTTTTGAACTGCGGGTGACTGCCCTTGCTCATCCTGCGCATGGCGATGAACATATCCGTTCGGCCGATCGGTACCGCGGGGTTGCCCGCCGCAATGGTATTGTCGGGTATATCGGCGTTTACCACGCTGCCGGCGGAAATGATGCAGTCTTTGCCGATGCGCACGTTCGGCATGATGGTAACGTTCATGGCGATGTTTACGTTGTCCATGATCTCAACGCAGCCGAGCACCTCGCGCCAGCCGAAGTCCATATCCGGATGGGCCTTCTTCAAAAAGGCGTTTACCACGTCGTGGGTGACGATGTGCACGGTCTTATGAATGGTGACGTTGTTGTGCACCTTGATCAGCTTCGGATAAAGCGGCAAAAACCAGGGACCCCATGAAACGTTTTCACCGATCCCCGCCAGAATGCGGTTGCGCCGCAGATACTCCGCCCGCTTTTTCGGGGCGCGGAGCAGCAGCAGGCGTACGGAATGGTATAACCGTTCTGTCGTCATCGTGCCGTCCCCCCGTCAGCGGTTCTTCAGTTTTTCGACCAACGCGGCGACTGCGTCGGCGGAGTTGAAGTTTTCGGGCGTCATGTCGTCCAGATCCACCTCGATGCCGAAGGTCTCGTTGAGAGAAGCGATCAGATCCATCAGTTCAAAGGAATTGATGTAGCCGCCTTCGATGATATCGGTCTTTTCGCTGAGATCGGAAGCGGGCGCGACCTTCTGAAAGATCTCGAGAACCTGTTCTTTTGTCGTCATGCTGAATACTCTCCTGTCGTTTAATATAGTCGGTGATTATTATACCCTTTTCGGGGCGGATTGTCAATGATTTCAGTTTTTCTGTTTGCGGAAAAGGATATTGACTTACAGGACGCGGATTTGGTATTATATAAGAGAGTTTTTTGTTTACAGAAATGAGAGTTGCCGATATGAAACGAACCGGAATTGTTCTTTGCACGCTTTTGCTTTTGTGCGCCGCGGCCCTGTGCGCGTGCTCCTCTGTAAAAATACGCGAAAAAGCGCCGTCCGCGACAGACGGTCCCTCCGTTCCGGACGGCGGTACCGCCGCTTCGGACGCCTCGCAGCCTTCCGTTTCAGATCCGTCTGCGGTTTCGGGGGAGACCTCCGTTCCCGGCGAAACGGCTGTTTCGGGCGGCGCTGAAAGCGCCGCGCCGGCGCCGGCTTCCTCCGCCGACGCTTCACAGGGGCAGGCGCAGAACCTTACGCCGCCCGCCGCCGCCTCTCAGAACTTTCTGATCACGCAGTTCGAACAGGCGGAAGGCTTTTATGACCCGGAGGGCAGGATCGATACCGCCTCCGCGCAGTACCGGCATTCAGGCATGATCGCGGTTACGCCGGGAATGCGCTGCTACGTCGGGTACAAAAACGGAGATTATCCGTGCGCCGGCGCCTTTTTTGATCAAAGCGGCAAATGGATCGCGCCGCTTTCGGCCGCGGATCTTATACCGTACGAGTACCATTCCACGAACGGTATTGCGGGTTCCTATCGCCTGGAGACCGTCAAGGGCGATTCAACGCTGGTCTATGTGCAGCCGTACATGTTTACCGTGCCGGAGAACGCATACGGTTTTTCGATGAACCTCTCGCAGGAACCGCAGTACCGGTACAGAAACTATCTCTCAACGGTCGAGGTCTTCGCGCACAGCGATACGGGGAACTTCTACTGGGATAACGACCCCGCGTCCGTATACAATCAGAAACGGAATAAGAAGATCTGCTTTATCGGGCCGTCTACCGTTATGATCGACCGGCTCAAACGCGAGATGCCGGCGGGCTCCGGGCAGTGGGAATTTTTGATCGGTATGCAGGAATACATCGCGCCCTGGTATGCCGAGGCCCGCAGCTACGGCTACAGCGGAAAAGGGTATTTCAGCAACGGTGAGAACGGTATCTACGATTACGTGGTAGGCGGAAAGCTGGATCTGAGCGG
>CADBOC010000233.1 GCA_902796175.1 Oscillospiraceae bacterium
ATGGACCCGGACGTCTCCCACGCGGAAAAGGTACGGCTCGACAGCGCGGTCGAACCGCTGACTGCCGGAGCTACAAAGGGAACGGTGGTCGCCGACGCTTACGTGCCCACCGTCGCCCTTGATAACGGCGAAGCCGCGTTCACGCTCACCGGAGGCGCGAACAACACCGCCGTCAAGCTGACAGGGCTTTCAGCGAGACAGGCTCCCGCCGTTTACGCCGTCTCCGAAAACGGGGACAGGACGCTGCTCGAGATCACCGGCTGGGACTTCGGCATTGGCGCGGACGGCAAATACACCGCGACGTTTGTGACAAATCTTGATGAAGCGAGAAGCTTTTCGTGCACTGAATAAATTTTATCCCATAGACGCAGTAACGCCTCTGAACCACGTCGGCTCGGAGGCGTTGCTTATTTGCAGTTCATTAAGCATTTGTTTGGCATTGTCCTTCGGCTTCACCTTGCCGAAAACCTTGATGATTCCGTCCTCATCAATGAGATAAGTGGAACGCTCGATTCCCATGACAGGCTTTCCGAACATAACAAGGTTTGCCGTAGGAAGGTTCTTATTCAGCGTGGGTTCTCAGCGTCAAAACAAGGATGGTGATATACTTTCATCCCTGATATGGTTATTGCTGATAAGACCAAAGAGATCCGGAGCGCTCACGCGGCGCCCCGGATCTTTTGACGTCTTTGCCGTACTTTTTTGGGGAGAGTCTGTTTTGCCGGAATCGATCCGGGAACGTTCTGCGCCGCGTTTCGGCTCAGCGGTTCAGGATTTTATCGATAAGCATCTGGATCAGCACAAAGATTCGCATGGAAAAAACCTTGTGAAGAACCGTTTTCGCAGCCGCCTTGGGGGACGTATCCGGTTCAAAGGTGAGCGGTTCAGAGCCGTTATCAATCGTGAGCGCCTGCGAAAGCGTGCAGCCGCCGTCGCCGAAGAGCTCGCAGCGGATGTAGAGGAAGTTCTCCGCCCCTTCGATCGCGTCGAGATCCAGCGTGAATTCGATCTCACCGTCAGAAGCCCTTTCGCTCTTTGCGATCACCTTGCCGTTCGCGATCCACTGCAGCAGCCTGCAGTTTTCGGCGCGTACTGTCACGGTATGGCCGTTCACCGACAGCTCACGGTACATCGGATAGGGCGCGTCGCTGTAGCGAACGTCAAAATCCGCGTCGGGGCCGATCAGATCGTTGCCCGAAAGCTCACGCGTCACACAGAAGAAAGCGCCGCTGAGCATGGTGGCTTTGATCTGCTCCACGGTATTCTCCGGCATCATAAAAACGGAGTACGACGAATCGACGTGTTCGTAATAATGCGCGTCGTTGTTCGAAAAACCGATCACGCGCTTGCCGTAGGGCAGACAGTTCATCAACACGTTATCCCAGAGGATCCTGTCGTAGGGCGTTACGTGATTGCGCTCATTGAACACCTCCATGCCGATGCAGGAATCGTACTTGAGCAGAATATCGGAGAAATACTTCACGTTTTCAGGATCCGTTACCGTTTCGACGCCGCGGCCGGAGTGAAGCCAGTCGCCGGGGTGATTGATGAAGGAGATCCCGCCCGCTTCGTCGGCGAGACGTACCGCCCCCTCGTGATCGTTCTCAAAGCCGAGGTAGTTGTCGCCCGCGTGCGGGGGCAGAAACATGCCGTTTACATGGCACTTGGTGAGCGTAAGGGCGTTGAGCTCGTTGCCGCCGATGACCATGGTCATGCCGGAACCGCGCGGCTGCCCGTCAACGGGATACGTTCCGGTCGTAACACCCTGAAATTCATCATCGGTCAGCTTTGTGGTCTTGCGGCCGAGAAGATACTGATAGAGATACAGCGGTAAATGGGTCGGCTCTTCATTCCACGCCTTGCCCGTTACGCCGTGATCGGTCATGGCGAGAAAATCGAAGCCCTGTTTATAGTGTTCAAGGATCATCTCGTTTAGATCCATATCCGCGTCGCTGACGGTGGAATGGGTATGCAGATTGCCCTTATACGCGCCCCACGCGCCATCCCCCTCCCATACGACTTCTTCGTAGGGGGAAACGATGCGGTAGTCCCCGCCCGCAAATACGGCGACAGGGAAAGCAGAAGCAAGAAGCAAAGCGGACAAAAGAACTGCGATCAGCTTTTTCATACGTTCATCTCCTTTTCTTTCATCTTACATTCTTTTCGGAGAAATGTCAAGAATACGATCCTTTCTACGCGTTACGGTACGGCGATCTCAACGGAAAAACGCCCGTTTTCATCGGGGATTATCACATATTCCCAAGCCGCGAAGCCGGGATACAGGCTGAAGATCTCAGCCGGGGCGGCGGCCGTCTCTCCGCGTTTTACGGAGACGGCCGCGCCGTTTCCGATCAGCGGCAGATAATAACGGACGGAGGGAGCGATCTTTTCGCTTACGCCGCCCTCGATCACAAGCGCGTCCGCGGCAAACCGATAGAGCAGCCGACATGCGCCGTTTTCCGCGAGGCGAACGCCTTCACGGTCCCGCAGCGCCGCCGCGACAGTCACCGTTACGGCTTCGGTCGAGACACGCGCGTCGATCAGAGCCTCGCGGTCGTAGTGCTGGGCATAACGCGCCCCGCCCGCCAACGTCTCGATGCGCGGACAGAGCGAACGCGCCCGGCCGGGATCGGAGGGCAGCTGTTGATTGAACGGTTCCCTGAATACGGGGTCGACCGCGCCCGAGGCGATGAGCGGACCGGTTTTCCTATGCCACAGCAGGCTGATCGCGCCGCCGGAAGCATGCGCCCCCGGGAACGGCAGACAGTCGCCCGCGACGACGTCCGCGATCCATCCGCCGAAGGCAACGCGGAGCGTATCAAGCTCTGCGTATCGGGTCACGGGGAGCAGCGTCTCCGACGGGAGCTTTAACCGCTCAAAGGAGGGCAGCCCGCCGTTCAGACTGCCGGCGAGCGTCTTCGCGTGGCAGAACGTGTGATGCACACAGGGCAGTTCCCCGTTTTTGTGAAGATCAGGGCCGCCGTAAAGAAGACCGCCGTCTGTACAGCGGATATACTGCTGCAGATTGCGAAACGCGGCTTCAGAAAACACAGAGTCCTTTTCGCCGAGAGAGAAGAGCGCATCCTGACAGCCGTCTGATGTTCTGCTGCCCCAGTAGGTCCATTTAAAAGCACGGGTACCGACGCTGTCGTCCCACGCGCCGTCCGGCAGCATCCACTTCAGCTCTGCCCGCCAGCAGTCCTCACTCAGCGCCGTCAAAACGTCGTCCTTCAGTACGGCGGCGCAGCGGGTAAGACAAGGCAGGGTCTCTTCCGCGTTATAGCCGCCGACGTCGATCGGCAGACAGCCCTTCGGCGTTGTTCTGTCGATGGGATGCCCCTCGCCGCAGATCAGACCTTTTTCACTCAGATGCGAAAAACAGAAGGCGGCAAGCTCGCGCGCCAGCCGTTTGAACGGCTCCCGATGAAAGTAGCCGCCGAGCAGCGCCATTGCGAGGGCATTCGCGGCGTAATAATTGACGTACGCCTGAACATGACCGGGCAGCAGGTTTTCAAAAAGCCATTCCCCCGCCCGCAGCAGGCGCGCTTCCCATTCAGTTCTTACATCGGAGGACAGAAGGCTGCCGTGAAAAAAGAGCGCGTCGTGCAGCGCGATGGCTGCGAACACCGTGGTGCCGCGCCAATCAGACTTTGCGTCGTTTCGCATGCTGCCGTCCGGCATGACCGTATTCCCGCCCCAGCGAAAGAGCCGTTCGGCAGCTTTCAGGTACCGCGGCTCCCCGGTGAGGGCGGCCGCCGCCAGCAGCGGATACACGGCCTCATGACACCGCCCGTGTATCATCCTGCAGCATGGGCAGAGGATTCCGCCGTCAAGCGCCGGTTCACCCGGCAGATCGACCTGCAGACGGATCAGCGCGTCGCACCAGCGCTTTAACAGCGATCCGACCGTTTCTCTCGTTTGGCTTTCGGTTTGAAGCATCAACCGTCTCTCCTTCCCGATCAAAGTCAAAACAAACCGGTACGCGAATGCAGTGATAACTCCTTTTTATGTGATCAGGACCGGCGGAAATGAAGTTCCCTGCCAAGCGTTACGGGTCGCGCGTTCGGGTAATGTCCAACGAAGGGCGTTTTCGCAACAGGAAGATCCGCAGGGGTCATTTGAAGCACAATCTCCTCGATCGTCGGGGAAAGCTTTTCCTGCTCCATTTTGGTAAACGTACCAAGCAGAATGCCGTTTATTTTTTGAAAAACGCCGATCTGACGCAGTTGTTCGAGCGCCGTCGTCATCTCGTATACATTCCCCCCGAGCGATTCGAGCAGTAGAATTCCCCCGTCGGGATCCGGCCACCACGGCGTACCCGCAAGCTTCAGAAAACAGCGTATATTGCCGCCGAATACCCGACCGCGCATCGCTTCGCCTCTTAAAAACCGGGGGGTCAGATCTTCGGCGCCGTATGCTCCCGGCAGAAGCTTTTCCCGAAAGAAGGCGCGCTGATCGAAGCTGTTCTCATACATCAGATTGCGGATCTGATAGTTGACCGCC
>CADBOC010000234.1 GCA_902796175.1 Oscillospiraceae bacterium
CAGCTCGTTCCGGCGGATGCCGAGCTCCTCCGCCGAAAGATCTCCCAGATAATACAGACTGAAAAGGCGCATGGCGTACGCAACATAATACGAAAGACGCGAGTTTTCCGCCGCGGTCGGTTTGCGGCCGAGCATACGTTCGAGCCGCGCCTTGAGACCGCGCTGCATATAGGTGAACATCGGTGAAAACAGATACGAGATCGAACCGTTGATAAAGATATCCCGCACGGCCTTTTCTTTGAAAGAGAGCATCTCGCCGCGGAAGATCTCCATATTCTCGCGCGTGAGCGCCTCCTGATCGTCAAGAAAGAACAAAAACGCCGAAATGCACACGATCACAGTGCTCTCAAAGACCTTCATGATATAATCGGTTATATCCGAAAAGCGGCTGTAAAAGGCGCTGCGCGGATACCCCGCCTCCCGGCAGAATTCGCTGACGGTCACCTCCCGGAACCCTTTTTCGCTGAGGAGCTTGAGCGCGGCGAGACCGAAGTTGTAATAGACCTCCGTACTGCCGCCGTAACGCCGCGAAAAAAACAGCGCAAGGTTTTCGATCAGGCTTCTGCCCGGGTCGTAAGCAGGCAGCCGCCGGGGCGAGGGATAGAGCCCCGGCACGATGCGCTCGAATTCCATCTCGCCGAGCCATACGGAAAACAGATCCGGCACGACGTCCAGATTTTTCTTGACGTCGAACGAGCCGCGCTCTTCGTCCGTCAGGGCCGAGGCAAGCTGCTTTTGCAGCCGAACGCCGATCGTATGCGGCAATCCCCTGCGCGCGACGCGGTGAGAGAGCAGCAGCAGCTCCTCCTCCGTCTCGCGCAGCAGCGCCCAGATCCCGCCCGCGTAACGCTGCATGTTTTCGGGGCTGTGCTCCTTCGGGATCGGCACGGCAAGGTAGCGCGAGACAAGCGCTTCGCAGCAGCTTTCATACAGCGCCTCCGTACTCGCGTAGAGCTTATAGAACGTGGTCCGGTTGACGCCGGCGGCGCGCGTGAGCGCCGTGACCGAGATCTTGTCGAGCCGCTTTGGCGCAGCCAGCGCCACGGCGGACATGCCGTTTTTCAGGATGACGTCTTTTGTCTCTTCATAGTTTTCGCAATAGGTTCGGAAATGCGCGTCCAGCATTTTTCCGATGCGGGGCAGCAGCATCATCATATGCGCGTCCCCGACGCCGCCTCTCAGCTGCTGCAAAAACGCCTCTCGGATCCTCTCCTGCGCCGAAGCCCGGTCGTTCGTTTCCATCCGTTCTCCCCGTTTCATCCGTTTTTTCTTTGGTATAATACTCTTTTAGAATACTCTTTTTTGTTCCAGCAGTCAAGAGAAAAAAGCGGCGGAACGCGCCGAGCCGTTCCGCCGCGGGTCCTTTTTATTCCAACCCGACCGCCGCGCGCAGCACCAGCCGCGCGTCGGCCGCCGTGAGCGTACGGTCGCGGTCCATATCGGCGGCGATATACGCCGCGCTGCCCGCTTCAAAGGTCTCGAGCCCGACCGCCGCGCGCAGGGTCAGCCGCGCGTCTTCAGCCGTGACGGCGCCGTCCGCGTCCACGTCGCCCGCGAGGAAACCGCCGGGCAGATCGGTCGGGGGCGTCTGGGGCTGATCCCCGCCGGGGCCGAAGCCCGGTCCCTGCGCCCCGCCGCCGGCGCCCGTGCCGGCCGAAGCAGTCGTCTCGCCGTTCAGGGTATAGACGGCGTTTGCCGTCAGATCGGGGCTCGCGAACACGATATAGGAGGCGCTGCGCACCGCCGTCGCCGTATAGAGCGTTTTGCCGTCGGCGTCTGTGATCGCGATCGCGCCGTCGGCGGCTACAAGCTCCGTTCCCGTCTCGCCCGTCATACCGCCGGGCTGCCCCATCTCGCCGGGCTGCCCCATTTCGCCGGGCCGCCCCATTTCGCCGGGCCGCCCCATTTCGCCGGGCTGCCCCATTTCGCCGGGCCGCCCCATTCCCTCGGGCGGTTCCGTTCCGCCCGTCTGATCCCTGCCGCCGAAGCCGCCGCGTCCGCCGAAACCGCCCATGCCGCCGAAGGCGACGTAGGTCCCGGTATAGGGCTGGTTCATGGCGTTGTGCCCCACGGCCAGCACCGTGGCGCCGGAAAAGGCGCAGCCGAATTCGGTATCGATCGGGTCGCCGTCGCC
>CADBOC010000235.1 GCA_902796175.1 Oscillospiraceae bacterium
AGGCGCGCTTCCAGCTGCGCTACACCCCGGTATGTAAAAATCCACGAAAACCGTGTGATTTCCAATTGTGGTCAAATAAGTGGTCAAGCCCGTTTTTTGGCGATTTTCAAGAATGATTGGATGGCCGGAAAACGGCTTGAAATAAGGGGTTCCCGGACTTTTTGAACCGTGCGGAAGAGATAGCCTGTCACGTGGGCCCAAAGCAGGCTCGCTTTCGGCTGCGCTGTACCCCGGAATGGCAAAACCGCGTGGAAAACACGCGGTTTTCATCCCGCCCTGTACTATACCATATTATACGGGGCGTGTCAAGAAAGGCGGCAAAAATTTTATTCTCTCAAAATACCCTCCGCCGGCATCCAACCCTGGAACTCACTTCGGGAATTTACGAAGATGTTATTTGCCCCAGACGGCGTTCACGGTCTCATACCACTGCTTCGCGATGAGCTCGTGCCCCAGAAACGTGGGGTGTACGGTATCCCAGATGACGGCGGCGGGCGGGAGGGCGCGGCGGTAGCGGTCCAGCGTTTCCCACAGCGGCACGAAGAGGGAGCCGGTCTCTTCGGCGATCTGCCGGGTGAGATCGGCAAGCGCGCGGGTGCAGTCGACGCGGCGGCGGTTGCGCGAGAGCGCTTCCTCTGTATGGGACGCCGGGTGCGGGAAGGCGAATGGCTCCGAGAGGACGATCCGGCAGGCCGGGTGGGCGGCGCGGGTCCTCGCGATCATCTCCCGCAGGTCGGAGGCGAACAGCTCCGGTTCGTTTTGTTTTTCAGAGGATCCGTTGTTCGCGCCGATCAGGATGTTCAGCAGGGTGGGGGAGAGATCGAGCGTATCGCGCTGCCAGCGGGCCAGAAGCTTTTGCGTCGTATCGCCCGATACCCCCCGGTTGTAAAACGCGGGCGTGCGCGGCAGGTTCTCCATTGCGAGCCTGCCGGCGAGCAGGGTCTGAAAGCCGTGGCCCAGCACGTGGTTCTTATCCGCCTGGTTTTCGCCGCGGCCGCCGTGGGTGATGGAATCGCCCTGAAATAGGACGACGTCCTGTGTTTTCAGACAGATCATTTTTTACCGGTCCTTTTAACGTCTGTTCAGCGCAGAATGTAAGCGCTTGTGATCAGCCCCACGTAGGCGGTGTGCGCGTCCTGACAGCCCTTGTCGTCCGCGGGGTAAAACGCGGTCTGTACGTCCTGCGGCAGGGCGGCGGGATCCATGCGGCCGCTGTAGAGCACGCGGCATTCGAGCGTCAGCGGATACTCCCAGAGCGCCGGGACCTTTACGGTATTCGCCGGGTCTGTGGTCAGATGCGCCTCGGCGAGCTTATCCGTATCTCTTCCCGAGAGCGTACCGCAGACGCGGGTGATCAGAGGATCCGGCTTTTGCAGCGGAAAGCTTACCGTGAACTCGCCGGTCGCGTCGAGCTGCTCTTTGGTAAAGCGCGAATCCCGAACGTAGACAATAAAGGTCGGCTTGCTCCAGAGCGTGCCGAGGTGGCCCCAGCCGATCACCATGCTGTCAAAGCGCGTATGTAACGTGTTCAGCAGCGCGCCGCCCGGCAGATTTTTTTCGATGCGCGTCGCGTAGTCAAAGACGTTGATGGGTTCTTTCATAAACATGACCTTCTTTCCGATGTATATATACGGGGCTTTGGCCGGGGATATGCGTATGCGGGCAGTATAGCACGGTTTGCCCGTTTTCACAAGTATTGTTTTTCCGAAAAAGCAAACGACCTGCGGTGCTCTTAAAGCGCCGCAGGTCTATGTGATCGAAAACGGATGTGATCCGGAAAAGCTTCAGTCTTCGGTTCGTATCTTCTCCGTCTGCCGGGCAGGAAAGCGCCCCGCGCTTTCTCTCTTTGGGTCGGACGGCTCTTTTTTTATTACCTTCCGCGCTGTTATTGTCGGCCGAATCGGGGCCTTGTCAAGTGAGCGCGCCGTCACCCGCTGTATTGCGTCTGTCTCTCTGTTTGTTTTTTATCTTTTCCGGTCCGATCCCGGCTTTGCGCCGTCGCGCAGGGGATTCTCGACCGATCGTCGGGAGAGCCATCGTTATACGGGAGAAGCTGACCGTTTTGATACTGAATATTGCTTTTTTGCATTCCGTTCCGGCTTGCTGTGTCTGTCTGGATTTTGTGCCTGATATGGAACTGAGCTGTGTGTTTTGCGTTTTTTTGCCGTGCCGGAAGGAATCTGTACGGACTGCTTTTTGTCTGCCGGTTTTTTTTGGATCTATGCTTTGCCGTTTGTCCTTGATCCGGTTTCCTGTTTCCGATCGGTCTGTTCCGTATCGGTTGCCTGTTTCCGGTGCGGGGTCACGGCTCCGGCTTTGTTTACAGGATCGCCGCTGTCAGTCCTGATGTTACGGCGTCTGATTTTGTCTTTGTCCGTACCTTTTACAGAAAAGCTTTGCGCACAAACCGCTGTTATGTTTTTGCGCCGCGGTTTATGCGCGTACTGAAATGAACTGAAGTCTATCCATGTGCCGAATGGGGAACCCGTTCATTGTATGCCGCGCATACCCGCAATGCTTTTGATTCTGAAAGATCATGAGCTTGTTCCCTCCTTTCGGCCCTTTCCCGGGATTTTATGTCAGGGAACCGTTTTATACGGAATATCGGTCCGTTGTTTTCTTCTGCCGCCGGATCGACTCTGCCGGAACGGTTTCCCGATCATGCCCTGGTAAAAAATTCAGCGCACAAACCGCTTGCCTGTTTTAAGCCCTGCGGTTTATGCGCGTACTGAAATGAACTGAAGTTTATCCATATGCCGAATGGGGAACCCGTTCATTGTATGCGGTGCATAAGCGCAGTGCTTTCGATTTGTGAAGATCATGAGCTTGTTCCCTCCTTTCGGTTCCTTTCTCTCTTGGTTCGTCTTAATCATAGCACCTTACACAGAATTTGTCAAGAGGTTTTTGAAAAAATATTGAAAACGACGAAAAAATCTTTGCGGCCCGCGTTTTTCGGAAAAAACAGGCGCGTTTTTCTGTGAACGGGGGCTTGCATTGAAGCGCGGACTATGCTACTATGATACGGTAAATAAAGAAGGAGGATCCAGAAAATGAAACACAGAACCAAACGCGTTGTCTGCTTCTCTCTGCTGCTGGCGCTGCTGCTCTCGGTCACGGCTGCGCTGCCGGCGTTCGCCGCCGCGCCATTTGACGACGGCGCGTACGCGACGGTGCTCACCTGCTCAGACGTGCAGGACGTCGGCACCAAGGCGTATGAGCGCTTCGGCCGGCTGCTCGGCGTTATGAAAAAGGACGGCATGCCCGTGCCGGATTCCATGCTGGTGGGCGGGGATTACACGAAGCTGCTCTTCGACTACGCCGCCCCCGGCGTGACCCAGCTCGGTCAGCGGCTCAAGGACGTGTACCCGACGGCGGACGCCGACAGCATCGTATGCATCCAGGGCAACCACGACAACATGTTCTCGGGCTTTACGAAAACCGGCTTTTATGACAACGGTCCGTACAGCCTGTATGTGATCAACGAGGACGACTTCCCCTGGCAGCAGGGCCTGCGTCCCGGCGTGGGGAGCCATATCAAAAAGATCGCGGCGGATCTGGAGAAAAACCTGAACGCTCTCATTGAGGCGGGCGACAGGCGCCCCGTGTTCGTCATGACGCACCTGCCGCTGCACCACACGAACCGCGCGCGCTACGCCGACAACAAGTACGCGGCCTATCTCTTCGACGTGCTCAACGAGGCGGGCAAAACGCTCGATATCGTATTCCTCTTCGGCCATCAGCACTCCGGCGACTACGACGATTACATCGGCGGCTCCGTCAACTTTATGAAGCCGGGCGATACCATCCGCGTGCCGCTGACGGATAAACAGGGCGAAGACGCCTATACCGAGGAGACGCTCAGCTTTACCTATACGAACTGCGGCTACGTGGGCTACTCCAACAACCACGAGACCGATACCTCCACGAACGCGCTGACACTCGGCGCGATCGCGATCTCAGAGGAGAACCTGCGCTTCATCAAGTACACGGAGGAAGGCGTTTACGGCGTGTGGAACGTCGCCCGTCAGAACCCCGCAGGGGATGAGCCCGCGCCCGCGCGCACGTCCTATCCCGCGATCGCGGATTCAAAGCTCTGGCATCTGGAGCAGGCGCTGTTCGACCGCGTCTTCGCGATCCTGCGCCCGTTCCTGAGCATGCTCGGCATTTGCTGACCGAAAAACGATCGCGGCGAAACGTATCAGATACATAAAAAAGAGGGATCTCCGGATGTTTGACGCCGGAGATCCCTCTTTGTAATGCCTGCCCCGCCGATAGCCGATAACTGACTGCTGTTTCCTGACGTCTGACTACAGCGCTTCCCCGATGGCGAGCCTTACGACGCGCGGGAGAGGCAGCTTTTTCATGGCGGCGCGCAGCTCCTCAGCGGTCTTGAGATCCCTGAGCGGCCGGTAGAGCGCTTCTTTTACCGGGTTGGAAGCCTGCCAGCGGGAGAAGACGCGCACCGCGGCCTCGTGCGGCGTTTCTGCGGGAAGAAGCGTTACGTTTTCGGCGGTGAATTCCCGCGTTTCATCCGTCGGCAGATTCTTGCAGGCGAAGACCGTTCCGGTATCGACGACCCGGACGGTCCAGCTTCGTTTTTCCGGCAGAACGGAGCGGTCTCCCTCGGCGGCGTGGACCG